>JANMSL010000775.1:0-7155 GCA_031389245.1 Lysobacterales bacterium
CAGCGCAGTGACAGACACTGCGGCCGGCAAACGGCTGCCGTCTTTGCGCACATAGGTCAACTCGTAAATGTCCTCGATGCCACGCGATGCCTTGAACGCCAACGCCTCGAAGCCAGGCAGGATCGGCGTTGAAAACTCGACGCTCAACGCCTTGGCGCGCGCGATGACTTCCTGCGGATCAGAGAACTCCGCCGGCGTAATGCGGTTCATCACTTCGTCGGCCGCGTAGCCCAGCATGCGTTCGGCGCCGACATTGAAAATCTGGATTACACCGCTGGCGTCTGTAGCAATGCTGGAGAAGTTGGCGCTGTTGAAAATCGCGCGTTGTAAGGCACCTGCCCTGAACAGCGCCTCCTCGGACTGCTTTCGCGTCGTAATGTCGCGCAAGATTCCGGTGAAAAACCGTTCGCCGCCCAGAAACATCTCGCTGACCACGATCTCCATTGAAAAAGTGCTGCCATCCTTGCGCCGACCGGTGACCTCCCGTCCCTGGCCGATCGAACGCTCCTGGTCGCTCGCGCTGTAGTAATCAATGGAGCCGTTGCCCTGGTCCCGATCAAGCTCCGGAATCAGCTGACCGAAGCTCTTTCCGACAACGTCTCCGCTGGCATAGCCAAACATTCGCTCAGCTGCGGGATTGGCCTTCTCAATGATTCCGCCGCTGGCGCGCAACGTGATAATGCCATCAGCCACGGAATTGAGTACCGACTGGATCAATGCAGCACTGTCGCGTAAAGCTTGTTGTATGGCGTATTCCGCGGTCACATCGCGAAACACGAGCACAGCACCGATTACCTGCCCATTGCGGTCGCGAATCGGCGCGCAACTGTCAGCGATCGCACATTCAGAACCATCACGTGCAATCAAAATGGTGTGATTTGCCAGTCCCTGGAGGGTGCCGCGCGATAAGGTCTCAATCACCGGAACACTGACTGGCTGCCGGGTTTCCTGATTGATGATCTGGAAAATCTCACCCACGGGTAGGCCCGCAGCCTGCGCCTGGGTCCAGCCGGTAAGTTGCTCGGCAACGCGATTGAGGTGGGTAACGCGCGCTTCGACATCGGTCGCCAGAACTGCATCTCCAATCGAGTTCAGCGTCACCGCTAGTTTTTCTTCGCTGTCCTGCAGGGAAGTATTGACTTGCTGCAACTCCCTGCTCGTCGCTTCCTGAAAGCCGAGCATCTCCCGTGTTTCCACATGCACCGCGTTGCTGATGCGCTGCTGAGTACGTTGATGCAGCAAGTAAACGATTGCGAACAAGAACCCCACAAGCAACAAACTGGCGCTGACAATAATGCCGAATGTACGTTGGATTTCCGCCGCGAACGCGACTTCGTTGTGCTGCAGAGCCGCCTCTTCGATCCGGATGAATTCATTCATCTCGACTCGAATGGAATCCATCAGGCGCTTGCCTAGCCCGCCTTTGACCGCGGCCTCCGCTGCAGCCACATCAAGCTTGCGGCGCAATTCAATGACCCGCGCCAGTTCAGCCAATTTGGCATCGAGCAGTGGCGCGAGCACATCAAGATGGCTCTTCGCGTCGGCGCTGGATGCCAATTCTCGCAGCGCTTTCACCCCCCCCGCGAAGCGCCCCTGCACCGCCAAATACGAGTCGAGAAAGTGCTCGTCACCGGTGAGCACATAGCCGCGCTGACCGGTTTCAGCGTCTTTCATGGCAGACAACAAAGCGTTTGCGTCGCGCAGCACCAGAACGCTTTGGCTCCTGACTCGCGCGGTTTTTTCTATCTGTCCGAAAAACCAGAACATCGCCGCCACACCGGACGCGGCGAGCAACAAAGCAGCAACAAGCGAGGACAGTGTTCTACGCGCAGAATTCTTCAGCACTTTGGTCTCCACCTGAATCAGCACCCTTGGTGATCGGGTATCCGCGGGCCGCGTACGAGCGCAATGGCCCGGATGCGTTGCTGCGGGAACTGCCATGCCAGAGCGGTGGCTACCGTGACGACTCCTCGTTACTCGAGGCTAAAGGATGACTTGAGGCGGGAACGGGTGCGCGGGGCGCTTCCACTCGATGCGGAAGTTTGATCGCAGGTCGTGCGCCGACGACACTTGATCGCATGTAGCATGCGCTATGCAGCTCGAAGATGCTACGACGGATCATCCGCCACGTCGTTGATTGGCGTCTGTACGCTTCGCCACGTAGCCAAGCCACAGTGCCCGGCGCGTCAACCGATTGGCTAATTGCGATCTTCGATGCAGCCCCTACAGTGGGACTCATCCAGGGATGGTCTGAATAAGCCACCACTTTGTCTTCGCCACACTACCCATTGCTTGCCAAACCACGGCTTTCAAAGGCTCAGCGGGTCGTTTTCAACAGCGCAGCTGGTCAACCCGCGATTTTTCGCTTCCTGAGTCAGGGGGCTATCCAGGCTCCGCTACTTGTTCGGAGTTTGACTAGACTGCGGACCGGCAATTCTGCGTGCTGCGGGAACCGAGCCAGTTCGGCGATTTTGTCAGCGAACCGAACCGGGAAAGTGCGTCATCGCCCTTGCACCATGCGCTCGTGTCTTTACGCGGCGCCGTGGCACGCGTCCGCTTGGCCGCAAGCTACGCAGGCACCAATTGAGCGTTGAAATGAGCGTGCCGGACTGGCATCTCAAAACGGCGAGTTGCCGGTGCAACCAATAATCGATCCGTTTCCTTCTTCACCACGGCGTAGCACTCGCAACTGAGTTTCTCAAGTCGTGGCCGATCCAGCACCGAAATATTTCCGCGGCGATACTCGATCACACCGAGCTTCTGCAACTTGCCCGCTGCATCGGTCACCCCTTCGCGTCGCACCCCCAGCATGTTGGAAATGAACTCCTGGGTCGTGTTCATGTGATTGCTCGGCAGACGATCCAAAGACAGCAACAGCCAGCGACAAAGCTGCTGGTCGATTGAATGGTGACGATAGCAGGCAGCGCTCTGCGCCATCTGTGCGACCCGCGCCTGCGCATAGCGCAACATCAATACCAGCGCCTCACCGTGGCGATCGAACTCTTCCTTCATGCGTCGACCGACCAAGCGATAGGCGTGCCCGGAACTTTGCACCACCACCTGCCATGGACTGCTCTCGCCACCCATGAATGAGGTGATGCCGGCAGCGCCCTCGTTGCCCACCATCGAAATTTCTGCCGACGATCCATCTTCGATGACATTCAACAATGACAAGATCGAGTCGGTCGGAAAGTAAACATGGCGGCGTGTTTCTCCCGCTTCGTAAAGCACCTGCCCAGCCTGCAGCGTGGTCAATTCCAGAAACGGCAACAGACGCGCCTGTACGTCTCGCGGCAGAGCGGCCAGAAGCTGATTTTGCAACGGTACAGGATATATGGACATGTCAATCCCCTTCAGTAGTTCTTGCGCCAGTGGTTTGAGCCGATGCCGTGCTGTTTGCTATCGCACTTAGTCATCGAATCGCACTTAGGCATCTCACGATGCATGCCAACGACCGAGCACCGTGCAATCAATAACTTACGGTGGGGATGGTAATTTTTATCCGGTATTCCGCAGCACCAGCATGCGTATTGCATGATTGCCGATGTCGAAACGTGCCTGATCGGAGAACACGCTCATCCAAAATGCAAAGCGCAAGCAGGGCTGCCATGTCGGTTGCCCGTGATCTGCGAGAAAGCAACTTCTTTGGAAGGTCAGCAGACTTGCTTGCCGCTCGAAGTCCGCGACGCCCAGGCTTCGAAGTCTCAAGCCAACGGCAACTCGAAGATAAAAGTGGCACCACCACCTTCACGGTCTTCGTACCAAAGATCACCACCGATGTCGCGCGCGCGCTCTCGCGCCAAGGACAAGCCGAGTCCTGTAGACGATTCGCCCTGCGTCGGCTCAGCAGAAAGGCGCACATAGCGCTGGAACAATCGCTGCTGGTCAGTCTTGGAAATGCCTGGACCGCGATCGAGGATGCAGAGCCGACAGCGGGCACCTTCGCGCGTCGCCATCAGCAGCACCTCACCACCGATCGGCGAGTACTTGAGCGCATTGGACAGCACATTCTGCAGCACATGGATCGCAGCGACACGGTGGCCGAGCAGCGTCAGGGACTCGGCAACTTCTATGCTGACTTCGATCGACTTCATCTGCGCCTGTCGCTTCAGCAAGTCGACCACTTGTCGCATCAAATCCAATGCTGACAATGCTTCGACCGCACTGTTTTGCACGCGCCCACTCTGTTGAACGAGAAATGATTCGAGAAACAAGACGCCGGAATCGCCAGAAGTGCAGATCGAATCGATCAGGCGCAGTCTGGATTCGGATGTGCGATCTTCTTCGCGCAACATCTCCGCGGCAAACAGGATATTGGCGAAATAGTTGCGCAGGTCATGGGCGACGGTTTCCGCCACTCGTTGCTTTTCGGAGGCGATGCGACGCAGCGCGTCTCGTGATTGTTTGAGTTCTATGTGCGTACGCACGCGCAGCAGCAGCTCTTCGGTGACGAAGGGTTTAGTGATGTAGTCGACGGCACCTGCACTGAAGGCGCGAACCAGGCTCTCGCGTTCGATATCAGCGGTGAGGAAAATCACTGGAACATCCGCGGTCGCCGGCTGCTCGCGCAATGCCTTGAGTACCTCAAATCCGTTCATACCCGGCATTCGCATATCCAACAGAACCAGATCAGGCGGCGACTCAGTGGCCAGAGCCAGTCCCTCCGGCCCGCCCAACGCCGGAACCACTTCGAAACCCGCCTGCGTCAACAATTGCCCGACAACCCGAACGTTGGCAATCTGGTCGTCAATGACCAGGATCACAGCCGAATGTCCGCAGGCCAGCGCGAGATCATTGATCATGGGGAAACTCCTCAGGCCAGCCGGCCAAATCGTTCAGCAGTTTTCTTACCGCGAATAATTCAAACCGCCGTACCGAGTGACCCAGGTCGGCGGCGTGCTCGATCAGCCGCGGCCAGCCAAGCTCCACGCCCAATGCATTCAGTTCCAATGCGAAGCTGGCGATCTCACGCATGCGCATCGTACGTATCAATTCAGGCAGGTTTTCAGTGCGCAGTTGTTGCCAGCGCCGCTGCAGTTGCGGAGTCGGATTTTGCGGCGGCGAATCCAGATTCGACACGACAGGACCTGCCAGCTCCACACGTGCAGTTGCACCAAAAATCTCCTCCAATGCAGCGAATAGGTCAATCGGTGAATACGGTTTGCGAATGTAGCCGTCAAAACTTGCGCGCAACGCTTGCGCTTCCCCGCTTAAGCTCGAAGCAGTGACTGCAATGATCGCCGTGGTCTGCAGAGCCGAATCGGCGCGGATTGCATCACGCGCCTCGTAACCGTTCATGCGCGGCATGCGCAAGTCCATCAGTACTACATCAGGTCGAATCCGCTTTGCCACGGCCACTGCTTCGACCCCATCATTGGCAACAAAAATGCTGTGGTGGCTGCCTGCCAGATAACCCTGCGCGACCTGTGCATTCCACGCCATGTCGTCGACCACCAATATTTTCAAGCGCGGAACCCGGCTGAAGTCAATCCGTTCGTCGTCTGCAGTGGTGGGCGCTGGCGGAGTATCCGAAATCGGCAGCTGCGGAATATAGACGATGAAGCTCGACCCTTGACCCAACTGACTCTCAACGCGAATGCTGCCTTGCATCAACTGCACAAGGCGCCGCGTGATACTTAACCCCAAACCAGTGCCCTGGCGGGATTTTCCATCGGGACTGTCAGCTTGATGGAACGGCTCAAAAATTCTATCGCGTTGCTCAGCGACAATACCGACACCGCTGTCGATCACTCGCAGTCGAAGGTCGCGATGCCGTTCGTCCGTGCCCGGCGACATCTGCACGTGCACCAGTACGCTGCCTGACTCGGTGTACTTCACCGCATTGCTGACCAGGTTCATCAATATCTGCCGCAGCCGTGGTCCATCCACTTGCACGTGCGACAGAAACTCTGCATCGACTTGCGAGGACAGGCTGATCCGCTTGTCCGTCGCCTCGCGCAGGAACAATTCAATTGCTTCTTGAACGAGTTGGCTCACGTCAGCCGGTTGTGGGTCGAGACTGAGCTTTCCGGCCTCGATCTTGGAGAGGTCGAGAACGTTGTTGATCAAGTTCAACAACAGCTGCCCGCTGCGCTTGATCGCCTGAACCCAATCGCGTTCAATCGGTGCAGTCACCGAATTGGATAGAAGCTGAGTAAATCCAAAGATTGCGTTCATCGGCGTTCGGATTTCGTGGCTCATGTTTGCCAGGAACGCGCTTTTCTCCTCGCTGGCACGTGTTGCCTGCGCCGCCATGATCTCGACCCGGAAGCTCTTCTCGGATTCGCTGTGGGCGCGCCGAATCGCCACAAAACCCAATATTCCGGCCACCAGCGCCAGACTGTTTGCGGTCAGCACTGTGGCATTGGCTTGTTTGACCAAGGAATCACGGCGTTCGATATGGATATCCAGCAATCGTTCCTCTTCACGCACCATTTTCGACAGCGCAGTGCGTATGCTGGCGATAATGTCCGCGCCCTTTCCATTGCGAATCGCGGCTTCCACTTCAATGTTGGAACCCGATTGCATCGCGATGCGCTTCAACTCGAGCACCGTCTTCACGCGCTCATGCCAAAGGCCGCTCAATTCTCGCAGGATGACGATGTGCTCGCCCTGAAGCGGATTGCTCGCAGTCATTCGACTGACATTTTCCAACATCGATTCAAGTTTCGGCAATTGCTGCAGAAATCGGCTTTGATAGTCGGGACGACCGGAAATCAGGTAGCGCAGACCGACGGCCTCATTCTCGCCGATCGCGGCTCGATACTCGCTGAGTGCATCGCGAACAGTACGCGTATCGCGCACTCGATCTATCGAAGCCGTCAGCGCACTGGTCGAGCGCACCGATATCAACGACGTCATCATGATCAGCAAGACTGCGATCGCCAGCAACCCGAAATTGAAGCGGTCGCGAAACTGCATGCTTCTAAGCTTACCCATCGCTACTCCCGTGCACGATCGCGTCAAACGTGGGCGGCAGCGGGGTCCCGGTCAGGCATTCATTAGCCCGATGGTGCCGTTGAGCACCAATGCGAACGACAGCCATAGCAAATACGGCCCCAGCAGGTACCCGGCCAATGGCCTGATTTTGCCGAACTCTACTGCCATCCAAAGTACAACACCCCAAAGCATGCAGATATCAACAAACGCCAGCAG
>JANMSL010000794.1:0-5321 GCA_031389245.1 Lysobacterales bacterium
TGGTCGCTGGTCTACGGACGCACATCCCTGTGCGTTCGTAGACAGGCCGCATCCATGCGGCCTCCCTGCGGGCTTTCCGCGCCCGCCGATCACCGCCGCTCAGGGGCCCCGGTAAAACAAAGAAGCGCGCTCCAGGCGCGCAGAGGCAAAACAGCGCAAGGGCGGTGAGAGGATCGAAGGTGCAACAATGCGGCCTGTGAATCAACGCAAAGAAGCAGTACGCAGCGATGACGCACCTGCAGGGTGCTGGCTGGTGATCTCCGTCACCCGCAACGACAAGCCAAAGCTGGTTGGTGATCCTCGTCACCGAGCGACGGAAGAAAGATCAACAACGTCCGGGTCGAGACCCGGACCTACAATCGCACGGGTATCCGCGCGGAGCGCGGAGTCACAGTTACCAAACCACCTCAGCCATCGAGCAATTCAGGCCTGAGCCGATGCCGAGCAATGCAATGCGCTTGCCTTTCTGCAGGCGGCCAGATTCCTTGAGTTTGGAGAGCGCGAACGGCACCGAAGCCGGACCGATGTTGCCGAACTCGGGGAAAATGGTCAGCACCTTCTTCGGGTCGATGCCGAGCAACTCGCAGATGGCGCTGGTGTGTACCTTGCTGATCTGATGGATGACGAACTCGTCCAGCTCATCGGTTGCCCAGCCGAGCGCAGCGCGTGCGGCCTGGAAGGTTTTGGCGGCGAGCTTCAGCCCTTCAACCAACAGCATGCGCGTATCGGTCACCATGCGGTCGATATTGCCGCGGCACAGGTGTGAGAAGTTGGTCGCTGCGCGTGTCACGCAGCCCAGATACATATGTCCATCGGGCACCAGTTCGGCACGCGCCAGCACCATGGCCGCGGCACCCGAGCCCAATGTCAGCGAGGCAAACTCGTTGCGGAACTGTTCGGCGGTGACATCTGGAAGCAACAGGCGCTGGATGGTGCTCTCACTGATGCCGTCGGCGGTTTCGCCATCGACAATCAGCGCATAGTCGATATCGCCACGTTCGATCATGCGTGCGGCGATGTCCATCCCGTTGAGGAACGCAAGGCAGGCATTGCCCACATCGAAATTCTGGCAAGTGTCAGCCAGTCCGAGGTTGCCGTGGATAATGCTGGCGGTCGAGGGTTCCAGAAAATCGCGGCAGACCGAGGTGTTGATCAGAATGCCGATCTTTTCGTAGGGTACGCCGCTCTCTGCCATTGCCTTCTGCGCTGCCATGGTGGCAGCGTCCGAGGGCTGCATCGGGCCATCCCACATGCGCCGCGCGTTGATGCCGGCAACATCTTCCAACAGGTTTTCGCGGATGCCGAGGCGCTCCAGCGTTGGCTCCAGGCGCAGCATGATCTCGGCGGATGACAGTCGCTTGGGCGCATCGATATGGGTGACGCTGGCAATCGCGACATGTTTGTAATGCATGGGGGTCCCTGAAAAACTGTAAAGAAAGTGTTACAGGCTAGCGCGCCCTAGCCTTGCAGAGCAAGAAAGCGCGTCGCGTCGCACCGCTGTTCCGGTTCAGAAATGAGCACCGCTTTGGATATACGGTGGAGTCCAGTCAACCGTTTGCGCAGCGCCCATCCCATGACTGTTGCGGGCAGCGGCTGACGCGACAAATTTGAAGCACCGCGCCGCCGAGCGTCAACAATGTATCCAGCGTCCTCAAAACTTGTTGCACTGATCCTGTTGCTGGCCAGCTCCTGCGCCTTTGCGCTCACCGAGATCAGCGAAACCCTGCCCAGTGGCGCCCACATCCGCATTGCGGTTCCCGATGGCTGGCGACCCGGTGACGGGTTGGTGCTGTATCAACATGGTTTCAACATGGAGTTCGATGTAGATCCCGATCTGGGCCCGTTGCGAGAGCGTCAGCTCGGCGATGGATACGCTCTGGCGGCATCCGGGTTCAGCAGCAACGGCTGGGCGCTGTTTACCGCGGTGCAGGACAACCGCGAACTGCTCGCACGCTTTGTTGAGCGCTTCGGCGTGCCCGGACACCTCGTCGCCATGGGTGGATCGATGGGTGGACTGATCGCGCACAAGCTCGCTGAAAGCACCGGGTTCGAATCGATGCAGGGCGTTTATTCGTTGTGTCCGCCCGCTGCCGGCACCCGACCTGGGACACCGCGGTCGATTTGCGCATGGCCTATGACGCGGTCTGCGCTGGTGTGGGTGGCGGTGAACTGCTGCGCGGCGACGCGCCGTTTCCCTGGGCTTACAACCTCAATGACATTCCCGACGACATCGGCGATCTGTTTGGCACCGAGGCCCTGCAGCAAACCCTGGCGCGCATCACCCAGTGCACCGGCGTTACCCTCAATCCGCTGCTGCGCACGCCGCCGCAGAAGCAAAGGCTGGAGCGCCTTATGGCGTTCGGCGCGTTCACCAACGAAGACTTCTTTCTCGTCAACCTCGCCTATGCTGCCTACGCGCTGAGCGATCTGTTGCGCGCTGCGGAGAAACTCAATGCACAAAACCCGTTCACTTCGATTGGCGTTGACTATGGCAGTGCGTTGATCCAGTCACGCGTTCCGCCCATCGCCAGTGACGCCATGGCGCGTTTCGATTTCAGACTCAGCACCGATCTGTTTGGCCGCGTGAACCCGAGCCTCAAGATGGTTTCGCTGCACACCAGCCGCGACGAACTGGTGCGGCCCGCGCACCAGACCTTTTTGCGCAACACTTTTCCCGCGGCGCAACTGCTCAGTGCCATCGTCAACGAACCTGCGCCCAGTCACTGCGGCTTCACCACCGCCGAAGCCAGCGCCGGTTGGGACGTGCTGCGCGCGTCGGTGGAATCCGCAGCAAGCAGCGCGCCTTCGTTCGCGCAGCTCGATGCGCGCTGTCAGACCCTGGCCGGGGCTGGTGTGGCCGGACCCTGTCGATTCGACGCCGGCGCCGCGCCTGGTGCCATTGAACAGACTATGCGCCCGCGCACCGCACAGGTCGCCTTTGCCGATCTTGCTGCAGTGAATCTGAGCGGTTCCTGGTATGACCCGGTACGCTCGGGGGAAGGACTGCTGATCGAGGCGCTGGGCGATGATCAGGTGCTGGTCATCTGGTTCACCTATCCGCCCGCTGGCCTGGGCGAGCAGTCCTGGCTGCTGGGTATCGGAAAGGCTTCTGGTCATGGTGTCGAAGTCAGTGATGTGCGACGGGTGCGCGGCGCGCGTTTCGGCAGCGCGTTCGATCCGGGTGCCGTACAACGCCTGCCCTGGGGCAGTTTGAAACTCGCGCTGGCGGCACGTGCCGATGTGCCGCAACCGGATCATCCGCCGACTTCAGCGCAATTGCAGATGACGCTCGACTACAGTGGCCCGGTCGGCTGGGGCAGCGGCCGCCATATGCTCAACCAATTACTGGAAATCGGTCGCAACCGTCAGTTGCCGATCAGTCCGTTCCCCGACCCACGTCCGTGGCAACACAGCGGCACCTATTACGATCCCGCGCGATCGGGAGAAGGCTTTCTGGTGCAGCAGTTTGCGCCCACCAGCAGTTGGCTCACTGCCGTCACCTGGTTCACTTTCGACAGCGTCGGCAATCCGATGTGGCTGCTCGGTGTCGGCAGCGCGCAGGGTAATAGCGTGAGCATGGATTTGCTGCGGCCGGTCGGCACACAGTTTGGCGACGATTTCCTCGCCAGCGAAGTGAATCGCGCAGCGTGGGGACGAGCCACGCTCAGCTTCGACGGCTGCGATCGCGCGCGGCTACAGTGGCAGGCCAACGACCCACTCTACGGCAGTGGCACGCTGAGCGCGCAACGGTTGACCACGCCCGCGCCGGTCTGGCCCTGTCAGACACCGTGATCGCAGCGATGCGGTGCTGGCGATTTGCCCGCGGTCACAGTCATGTGTGACACCCGCAGCCGACGATCGCCATGCGCCGCCGCGAGAACGGTCGCGGCGGCGAATCCTGATTCGCCCAGCTCAATGCGATTACTCAAAACCATCGTTGAAGAGGTTGATCACGATCGTGCAATCGTTGGAACAGGCGTCGGTATTGTTGGCATTGTTGTCGTCGCACTCTTCCAACCCCTCAATGATGCCATTGGGGCAGGTGTTGGCCGGAATGGTGCCGCTCACGCGCGCGTTGTTGCTGGGTGCAGGCTGGCCGGTGGCAAAGTCATTTGCACTGTTATCGGTGTCGTCGGCGTCGTCGAGGATCAACGGAAGACCGGAAATATCCAGGCGCCGCTTGGCCGCTCGTCCGGAGAGCAGACCCGTGGCGACGTTATAGGGCGTGCCAACTCCGGTCGGGCTTCCGCTGTAATTGCCCCATGCCACGCAGTCCACAGTTTCGAAACACAGCTTGCCGCCCGCCCGTGGCAGCACCGCGGCCATGGTTAAATCTGCGCTCAGCCCAAAGAAGGTTTGCGCCTGCGTTGTGGCAATCAAGACCTTGTCCTGGTTCAGGCCGTTGGCAACATTGCCGGTAAAAGTGAGTGTGCCAATCGATGTCCCGGCTGCGTTGAATACGGTCGCCACATGATTGTTCAGCACGTTCTGGCCACCTGCATACATCTGCAGAACGATGTATTGCGCATCAGGCGAGGCAGCGGTACCGGGAAATACTTCAACGATCTTCATTAAATGGAAATTTGCCAACGATGGCGTGCTGGCGAGTGCCAACGCCAAACCCAAAAGTTTTTGCTTCTTTGAATAGTGCATTACCCATCTCCGGCCATGACCCCCGTCGCGGGCGATGATACCCCGAACGTGCCATTGCACCACGCTCACCACATGACGATTGTGCGACTCGCCAAGCTCACCTGCGGACCATCGCGCGCGCGGAATCAAGGCCTACGCTGAATGCGGCGGCGCAGTGACATCCGAGTTGAGGCGCCGGGAATTACGCTCGCTAGTGCAGGTCGGCGCATAATTGCCGCTACTGAAATCATCCATAGCAAGGAAATCGCAATGTTTCTGGGCCTGCGTACTGTCGTCTATCCCGCACCCGATCTGGCGCACGCCAAGAACTGGTATACCCAGGTGCTTGGAATTGAACCCTACTTCGATCAACCTTTCTACGTTGGATTTTCGGTTGGTGGTTTTGAACTGGGTCTGGTACCCGATGCGCAGCCTGGTGTAGCGGGTGCGCAGGCGCTGTGGGGCGTAGAAAATATCGTGGCCGAATTTGCGCGCTTGCTCGCGCTTGGTGCTACCGAACTGGAGCCGATCACCGATGTCGGTGGTGGCATCAAAGTCGCTGCGCTGCGAGATCCCTTTGGTAACCGTCTGGGCATCATCGAGAATCCCAACTTCGAACGGGACGCAGTGCGCTGAGCACGTGCTGAACAGGCTTGCGCGTGGCCAACCCGCTGCTCGGATACGCGCCC
>JANMSL010000813.1:0-7700 GCA_031389245.1 Lysobacterales bacterium
GGCTCGAAGCCAACCCCTGTTCGGACCTGCAACCGTCAAGCTTTAACCGAAGGCGCGTTTGATATCGAACGGCACATGATCGCGCAGCGCGTGGTAGCAGCCGCGCGCAATCTTGTGGGCCACGGCTTTGAGCGCCACCATTCGATGATGCTTGCTGGCCTTGCGGTCAGTCGCTCCTGCGCATCCCGCGCCCGCGACACTTGTCCATCCATGGACGGCGTACCAACGCCGCACCGGCTCGTGGTAGCGGAGCGCGAAGTTCGCCGCTTCGATGTAGGCCCAGGCGAGGTAGGCGTTGCCGCATTTGCGATTGCCTTCGCCTTTCTTCTTGCCGTTGCTCAACCGCTTGCTATCGACCATGCGGCAGTACGAGGCATAGTCACCTACGCTCGCGAAGCGTTCGATCGGGCCGGTCTCCAGCAAGATGGTCGGTCCGAGGATGTCGCCGATGCCTGGGGCCGACTTGAGCTTCTTGAAGTCGGGGCGACCGCGCATGTCTTCACGCAGCACCGCTTCGATCGCCTCGATCTGCTGGCGCGCCGCAGCCCAGACGTGGATCGGCGCCAACGCGGCATGACGATCCAGTGGATGCGGCATTGCTTGCTCAAGATGTGCAAACTCCAGATCGCTCACAAGCTAATTTTACGGGGAAACCTCAGTCACCGACCCCTGTTTTCCCCTAATCCACATGCGGTCTCACGGTGAAGGAGTTGCGTGTTCGAAACGTTCAAACACGGTGGCAAGAATCGGTGCCTGGCGACTTATCAACTTAGCAGCATCTTCATTGACGGTGCCAGAAGGAAGGCATTCCCCCCCGGGCATTGGAGTCCAGCATCGAGGGTCTGAAAACATAGGTAGCCGGTGACACGCGTTGTTGCAGCTTCGCGGCAAGGACATCACATCTCGCCAAGGATTTACTGGATAATTCACAAGCGTGCTAACGAATCCGTAAGCGTTGTGGTCGAGCGGCGGCGAAACAGGGGTCAGTGACTATATTCTTGTAACGAGTTTCGACGAAATACTTCACTGACCCCTGTTTTTGGGCAGCTCATTGCCGGCGCAGATCCACGAACACGCCGGTTGCGCATTGTCCCTTCTACGAAGGGGCACTTCTTGGCCCAATCAGCGATCTGTTCTGCGTGTCACGGAAGATTCGAACCCATCTGCGAAGATGAAATCCGGCGTACCCGCTTCGACCAGCTTGGTTACGAAGGCGTCCCGCACGGCGCCAAATGCTGCCTGAAACGGGTCCATGGTGGGGAAGTTGTTCGACTCGGTGAATCCGCTGACGTAGGCACTGCCGACCAGATCGATGCCAATGCCGCGACCTTCATCTGTGCCGCTGCCGCCGAGGTAAGTCGAATACTCGATCGAGGCGCCGGTCGGGAAGAGCTTGGTCACGAATGCGTCGGAGGGCCCGCTCAGGTTCGCTTGGAACGCCGAGCGCGTCGGGAAGTTTGCCGAAGTCGTGCCTCCGGTGACGAAGGCATTGAGGGCGCCGTTGATGGCGATCCCGCGGCCCTGATCATCGCCGGCGCCGCCGAGGTAGGTCGAGTACACCACTGAGTTGCCTGAGGGACTGATCCGGGTTACGAAGGCGTCGTAGGCACCGCCACCGAAAAGCGCCTGGGCGGGACCCAGCGTGGGGAAATCGGCCGAGTTTGTGCGACCGGTCAGGTAGGCGTTCATCGGCGCATCGATGGCGATGCCGAAGGCCTCGTCGTCACCGGTTCCACCCAGAAAGGTGGAGTACAGCAGCGCATTGCCGGCGAGGCTGAAATGGGTCAGAAAGGCATCGCGATTTCCGGCCAGCGCTGGCTGGAAGGAGGTGGAAGTTGTCGGGAAGGTGGCTGAGGTGGTGCTGCCAATGACGAATACCGCGGCATCGTCAGCGACCGCCATGCCGGTTGCGCGATCGTCGCCGGCGCCGCCGAGATAGGTCGAGTACACGATCGAATTACCGGCGACGCTGAACTTGGTCATGAACGCGTCCATGCCGCCGGCCAGCGCCGCTTGGAACGGTGTCTGCGTCGGAAAATCCGGTGCACTGGTGTTGCCGCTGATATAGGCATTGTCGGCCGGATCGACGGCGACGGCGGTGCCTTCTTCGAAACCGGTGCTGCCCCAAAAGGTTGAGTAGACGATGTCGTTGCCGGCCGAAGTGAGCTTGGTCAGGAAGGCATCCGTGTCGCCAACCTGGGCGGCAATGGTCGGGGTGACCACCGGGTAGTTGATGGACGTCGTCGACCCGGTGACATAGGCCGTACCGGCGCCGCTGACGACGATGTCATTGCCGATATCGTTGCCAATACCGCCGATATAAGTGGAGTAGGTCAGCGTGCTGCCAGCGAGGCTGAACTTGGTAACGAAGACATCCTGACCGCCGCCGAAGGCAGAGCCCGGCACACCCTCAATCGGAAAATTCGTCGACGCCGTTACACCGGTCACATAGGCATCGCCGGTGGCGCCGACGTGGATGGCATTGGCCTGATCGAAGCCACTGCCGCCGAGGTAAGTCGAGTAGACAATGACCGGATCGATGATCAGCGGCCGTGATCGGTCATAGTCGGCGACGGCAAATCCGACTTCATCGCCATGCACCACATAGTTGCCAGCCACCAGGACCGGGCCGTTGGGTCCTTCCTGGTACATCACCGCCGCGGGCTGACGCAGTTCGCCGCTGGGAATTTTGAGCAGCAGTTCCCCCGCAGCATTGACCGTCAATTGCTCGGGCCCCTTGAACTTGAGACGAATTGCCGCCGGATCAGCGCCGGGCCTGAGCACGAAATCGTATTCGATGCTGCGTCCGCGGCCGTAGTAAACAAGGTCGATGCCGGGATAGATGTCGCTGTATTGCACTTTGGCAAATGACTGGATGTCGGTCTGCCAGCCGGCCCGGTCATTACCGATGAGATAGTTGCTGGTCCCCGGGAGCGGATCGAGCCCTTGAACCTGGGCTTGCGTGTTGGCGCCGACATAGCGCATGCGGACCACTGCCGTGCTCGAATCGCTCGGCGTCGAAGCAAGCCTGGCGGCATCATCGGACACACTTGATGCAGTGGGCGCAACGGCGCCGCTCGGTTTGGCGAATACCATCACCGACTCACTTGAAGTGAGAAACAGCGTATAGCCGTTGACGCGGGCGAGAAAACGTACGCTCGGGTCGGTCTGACCCATGTTTGGTTCAAAACGCAGTGGCAGTGCCGCGTACTGTGCGCCGACGCGCGCTTCCGGCGTCTGTTGGCCGCTGGCATCGGGCCGCGGCGCGACGCCCTGATCCGCCACCGTTGCCGCCTGCAGCAGGGAAGTCGCGAGGCCGGCGATCAGCGCCAAACCGGTTCTATTGAAAATCGAGATATTCATTATCGTTGTGCTCCCGTTGCAAGGCGATCCAAGGGTTCACAGTCCTCGCTTCGCGGTCCGGGTTCGGTGCGCTACGCCACCCAGACCGCAAACGGCGGCGCGCTGGCTATGGCCCGTTCAGGTGCTCACCAGAAAAGGTGTCAGGGACGAACGCGCTGTCAGGCATCGGTATCGTCGTGCCATCGACCAGCCGAACCGGTCGCCCTTGCCATGTCCAGCCGGATGGCGCCGACGCGGTCATCGCTCGCCCCGAGGCAGGGGTCAAGTCTACGTATTGCCATTCGCGTTATTGCGCTGTGGCGCTTCGCTAAGAACAGGACGCCCACTATTCCCCGCTCCGCGAGCGATCCCGAATTCGTCTCTTGCCTCGTCGCCTGACGTGTGTCGGAGCGACGCCCACCCTTGAAGGAATCGCTACTTTCGTGTTGTCGCGGTGCTGCTGAGAATAGAGGCGAGAAGCCCATTGCGTCGATTGTCTGGTCGGTCGTATACGGGACGCTAAGTCAGCGATCAGTTGACCGACTTCGCCAGCGCCCGCGCCGTGCCCACACCACGCAGCCCACGTTGACCCATGGCCCTAGCTTTTTCGATAAGGCTATCCACTTCGCCGATGGCGCGACTGAATCCTGAACCCACGGCCATGACCTGCCGCACCCATTGAGCGGATCGAATACCCAGTCGCGCTATGACCGCAGGCGGGGGGCCGTCGATAGCGCCACGTTTGTCGGCGCGGATTTGACGTCCCGCGCAATCCACCAGCCCGAGGTATTCGGCCTGACTCATTCGCAACACCGACAATCCGCGAATGCCCGGCACCGGAGCTAATGGCAAGGCTCCGGTGAGCCCACCTATTCACCCGATGACGGTGCTACTAGGCACTCGTTGATTGCCAAGCGCGCGGCAGCAATTCGCCGATTCTGCTGTTGAGCTGGGTCGGCAGCCGCGTCAGCACATCACGCAGGTAGGCATGCGGTTCGTGCCCGTTGGCTTTCGTGGCTTGGATCAGACTGATGATGTTTGCGGCGCACTGGCCGGCGGTTTCTGACCCGGCGAATAGTAGATTCTTGCGGCCGAGGGCGATGGTTTGCGACGCTGTGGCCCCTTTTTGCTCCCCAAGACGTATTCCTACTAATACATTGAAAGCAATTGGAGATGGCCATGCGATTCTGGGGACTGTGTGCATTGTTGGCGGCAGGCGTCGCCAACGCGGATGAGCCCTTCCGCGATAGGGATTGGGGGCTTGAGCTGAAAGATTGCGGGGTTGCCAAGGTTTGGCGGGCGAGCGCGAGGAAGCCCATGCCTTGCAAGCCTTGGCCGACGCGTTGCCGCGCAACGATTTTCTTTTCGAGATGGAACTCCGGGTCACGTCTTCCATGTCGCGCCTCCATGCAGTAAGCAGCGTTCATGGCCCGACCCTTACGAATCGAGTTTCCCGGCGCTATCTACCATGTGACGTCACGCGACGATCGTCGCGAGACCATCGTTGAAGATGACGCCGACCGCGAGGCGCTGCTGGGTGTCGTCGCGCAGACCGTTGAACGCTTCGACGCCAGTGTCCTCGCCTACTGTCTCATGGACAATCACTACCACTTTGTGCTCCGAACGCGGCGGGGAACTCTGTCCCAATTGATGCGCCAATTGAACGGCATTTACACCCAACTCTACAACCGGCGGCATCGCAAGGTGGGGCACCTGTTTCAAGGGCGCTTCAAAGGCATTCTGGTCGATGAGAATGCGTACCTGCTGGAAGTATGCCGGTATGTCGATCTCAACCCGGTGCGCGCTCGCATCATCCGCGACCCCGGAAAATGGGTTTGGAGCAGTTATCGCGCACATACCGGTCAGGCGAGCCCACCGGCATGGCTGGATACGGCGGCGGTTCACGCCTACCTGCTCGGGCGGAACGCACAAACCGGTGTCCTCGTGAGCCCGTCCTCGTGACCCCGTTTTCGCGTCCTCGTATGGCATTTCGCAAGTAAGCTACTTCATATCAATTTTAAGGAGAACATTTATGTTGTCGCGTTTCTTAAAACACCGTGAATTGTTGTTGATTTTCTTAACTCTAATGATCGGAGTTCCCGCGGTCAGTGGTCTCATTAATGAAACGAATGCGGATTCGAGCGGTTCGCCGGATTCTCCTTTTTTGATGACAACTGAAGGAGCGGCATCATCAATCCAAAGCGCGCAATCTGAAGAGACAGTCGGAGAGGACCCGATTGTCCAGGAGATGGCCGTTGACTATTATGTAAAAAAATACAAGGTCGCGCGAAAAGAGGCCCGAAAACGGATTGAGATTCAGGATAAAGCGTCCGGTATCGAGGACAAGATCGCCGATCTTCTGGGCAAAGATTTTGCTGGCATTTGGTATGATGCCCGGCGCGGCGGCCGACTGCAAATTGGGCTGGTACGCTCGGCAAAAGACAAAGTGTCTGACACTAAGCGGATTGTGAAAGAATTCGGTGTCTCAGAAGTCACAGATGTAGTCAACGTTCTTTACTCTGTGGCTGACCTCGAGGAAATTCGCGACAAGATAAGCAAAGATAATCAGGATTTGTTACGGTCTGGTCGTTTCAAGATCGGTTACAACACGAGAGCAAATGGTGTCAGATTAACCGTGGCCGCCGGTATGAATAATCCTGAAAAATCGAGATTAGGAAGGATCATAGCGACCCCGGGCGTTTACATTCGCCAATCAAAGTCAAAGTCATTGAAAGCCCGCTTAAATCAGTGCGCCGTAAGAAAGTGTGATCCGCCGATGCGCGGAGGCCGAGAGATCGTGGCTGGAGGCCGATGCACAACGGCATTCGTTGCCCGCTTCGGCGATAATCCTAACGTTCTAGGTGTAATAACTGCAGGACACTGTATCTTCGCCACCGGTGGAAATAACGTTAATTGGTCGTCAGATGATCAGGCGGGCACCGCTCACAATATCGGTCCCGCGAGAAAATATTTCTTTTCCGGTCCGTTAGGCGAGGACGAAGGTATAATCAGGATCAACGGTGACGGTTTATGGGGCAGCCCACAAGCTGTCGGGAGGGTCGTTGTAAAAGGTTCGGACGATACAACCTACAATGCCAACTACCACATCCACAGCGACTCAGCTAGTTCGCTCGGTCAGATCTTATGCCAGACCGGCAGATCAACTGGAACTCATTGTGGTGAGGTCGATGATCTCGGCGAGGAAATCTCTGCCGAGCTGAACGGAGTTTCTTACACACTTAAAAATATGGGTGAGCTTGACTCATGCGAAGCTGAGCCAGGCGATAGCGGGGGACCGCTCTACAAGAACAACAAAGCGTACGGAATTCACTCGACAGTAGGATTTAATGACTTCGCTGATTGCGATGAATATTATCAAGGTATAAGAGGAGCTCAAAGGACGTTGAATGTGAGCCTCGTGTTTAACGAGTAAGAGTTTGCAAAAAAGGTTTCGCGATGCGGCTTTAGTGGCCGCATCGATTTTTTTATGGGCGAACTGCAAAGCACCCAGATTATTCCACCTTCACAAAATCCGTGCCCGTGCGGCCGAAGGTTTCAGGCGCGTACATCTCCGGCAATGTGAGGTGCGCTCTAACCAAAGTATTCAAAAAGAATTGGACACCCACTTTTCTCAAAGGAATAGGACACCTCGTCATGCACGCTTGGCTTTTCCCAAAGGCCACTGCTTATACCCTTGTCCTACAACGGAGAAATGCGGAGAAACCTCAGTCACTGAGCCCGGTTTTCCCTGTTTTCCTTCACCTTGCTGTGAGCCGCGATGCCCTTCTTACCGGATTGACAACCGCAAGCGCGTCGAGGCTGACGTCGCTCCCACATTGAGCGTGTCAGTCGACGTTTTCCGGCACGAACACGGCAAACGTGTAGACCAGGTCGCAGAACCTTGGGCGACAGCGTCACAAGATCGGCGCCTAATCGCCGAGGGCCTTGACTCATGTTCACTCCGACCTTGGTCGCAAGCTGGAAACGCGCAGTTAACCGCCTTGGCTTCATCGCAAACATTGCCGCAGTGTTCGGCAGTTTGTTCCTGTCTGCACCGCTGCGCGCACAAACCATTTTTGAAAGCGGATTCGAGGGCGGCTCGCTGGAGGTAGCGCCCACCGTGGCCGTGCTGCGTGATGATCGCGTGGCAACCATCGAGATGGACTACAACGCAGAAAATCCCTGGGGCCAGTTCTGGAACATGACGGGATCGCCCGAGGACGACGCTGGATTCCTCGTCACCTGGTGGCCGGATGTTGCGCCATCGGCCGAGAAGGCGAGATCACTGATCGGTAACGACAGCAACAGCTGTCTGAACCCTGATCACCTCAGCGCACCAGTGCTGGCCAAGGGCGGCA
>JANMSL010000050.1:0-14873 GCA_031389245.1 Lysobacterales bacterium
TGATGCTGCCGCACGGCACCACCGTCACCAGTATGCGCATCTGGGGGTTCGACACCAACGCCACCCACAATTTGACAGTCAGCCTGATTGAGCGCTGCACACCCAACAATGTGGCGGGCAGTGTATTCACTTCGGTGATCGCGGAGATCACCGCATCTGCCAACAGCGGCAACTTCTCGCAAGTGACTGCGATCGGCGCCAACAACACTATAGATACCGATGCCTGCTCGTATACCTTGCGCACGCGCTACTCGACCCCGGGCGAGATCAATTTTTGCGCGGGCAACACGCTGCGCTTGCAGAAAATCAGAATGGGCTTTACGCCCTGAGGTGTGCGACTCGGAGCGTTCCTGAGGCAATTCAAGCGTCGATTGTTCGTTTTGCGCGGATTTGGCGTTGTAACCTGTGGCGCCAAATAGTTGTCGTCGCAACTCTGACCAAGGAATCCTCCGATGTCGCAAATCCGCACCGTTTCTGGCTTGCTCTTGCTCTCCGCCGTGTTCGCCGGCTGTTCCAAGTCCTCGTCTGATGCAGCAGATACGGCCGCCGCCGTCAGCCCCACCGCTGCAGCGATCACCGGCGTCGCGGATTGCGACAACTTTCTGCATGCCTACGAGCACTGCCTGACCGACAAGATTCCAGCCGCGGCAAGCGCACAGATGAAACTCGGCATGGACCAGTGGAAGAGCGCCTGGAAAAGCATGGCCGAAAACTCCGCGACACGAGACGCCTTGCCACAGATCTGCGCCCAGACTCGCGCCGCTTCGGCACCGGCGTTACAAGCCTACGGCTGTACTTTGTAAACCAGCTGTCTGACGTCGGCGCGACCCCGATTGGCCGCGTGCCAATCGGGTCGCGCCTGCGTCGCGCGTGGCGCAATGGAACATCCGTTTTTCGCGCCGACTACATCTCTCGCGCCAAGCCTGCGCCGGCCGTCTTGGTTACTCGCGGATTTCCACCAGCTCCAGGCGTTCGCCAGTATCCGGCTTGATTTCCAGAATGAAGCCGACGCCCGGCTGGTAGAACTTGTGCTCAAGCAAGTCGGGAATGATCGGGGAGCTATCTTCCGTTTGCAGGCAGGTGTTCACGCAGTTGGCGGCCGGAACTGTCGCCGATGCGGTGATGCTCAGCACCTCGGCAGTGTCTTCGGCAGTGCCCAGTGCAAACTCCTGCCGATAAGTGTCTTCGACCGCCGGGTGGGCGCGCATGGCAATGCCCGGTTTGGCGCTGTCTACGCCTGCCACCCAGGAGCCTTCAACATCGACCAGAATGCCGTCTTCGAAATTCTGCGCGATTTCGCCGAAGTACCAGACGTTGCCGGCGAGGTCCTGCGCATACCAGTCGGTAGTGTCTTCGATAATTACGCCGTCATCGATCACGATGTCGCGCACAACCGCGCAAGTCACGCCCAGAATTTCGCGGGTTTCGTCGGTAACCTCGACGGTGATGATCTCACTGCCGTCCTGATACACCATGGTGCGGCCAGGCACCAGCAAGAAGTACGGGTTAGGGGTGATACTGGCGCCGATCTCGGTCGGATCGACAAAGTTGGCTGGATCGATCGGCGGAGCGTAAGGCGCCTCGCCCAGGTCTTCGCACAGATCAAGGCGCCCAGCATGCTGCACGTCGCATTCCTGATGTTGCTCCTGCCGGGCCGTGGAAGCATCCATATTGCATTGCGTTACCGCGGTTTGATCGGCGAGGTTAAGGCAGTTGGCACGGGCCATATACAGATCGTCGATGGCTTCGTAACCGCAGGCACCGAAGGCCGCGTGTGCGGTTTGGCTGCAGGCGCGCACATGTCGTTTGGCAGTTTGCACGTCCGCGCTGGCAGCGCCGGCCAGCGCCGACAACATCGCTGCGGTCAAGGCACCAAGACGCAGCACTGATTTCTTCGAGTTTTGTACATTCATTTGAAGTTTCTCCTTTGCAACAGGGGGATGGAGTCGCGTACTGGCATCGGAATTGATTGCACCAGCACCCCTGCAGTCTGGATCCGACCGCGTTGCTGGCCGCTTGCGGCAACATTGCCGAATGGCAATGTGACAGTGACGACGAAGCGACTAACATCACGCGCATGCACATTCTGCTGATCGAAGACGATGCGGCCGCGGCGGGTTACCTGTTGAAGGGTCTGGTCGAATGCGGCCACGTTGTCGATCATGCCAGCGACGGTGAGGACGGTTTGCACCTGGCGTTGACCGGGACCTACGCCGTGATCGTTGCCGACCGTTTGCTGCCACGTCGTGATGGCTTGTCGATCGTACGCATGTTGCGCGCCGATCAGAACCGCACGCCGGTTTTGGTGCTCTCGGCACTTGGCGATGTCAGCGATCGCGTCGACGGACTACGCGCTGGTGGCGACGACTATCTGGCCAAGCCCTACGCATTCAGCGAGTTGCTGGCGCGTTTGGAGGCATTGACGCGACGTCAGCAACCGGACGCGCAGGCAACGCTGCGCTTGCAAGTCGGCGATCTGGTCCTGGACTTGCGCGAGCAAAGCGTCAAACGCGCCGACAAACCGATTCGCTTGCAACCGCGTGAATTTCGACTGCTCGAATTCTTGATGCGGCATTCGGGCCAAGTGGTGACGCGCACGATGTTGCTGGAGCACGTATGGGAATTCCATTTCGATCCACAGACCAATGTGATCGATGTACAGATCAGCCGCCTGCGCAGCAAGATCGGACGGAATCAGGAGATACCCTTGCTGCACACCATACGCGGCGCCGGGTACAAGCTCAGTGAATCGCCCTGACCTGCGCACACCTTGGCTGCGCACGACCGCGCTGCGCCTCGCCGTAGGCTATGTGCTTGGCTACGCCGTTTTGCTTGGAGTGCTGCTGGCTGCGGTGTCATGGTCAAGCACGCTGTATATCGATGCCAAGGCGACGAGCCGCCTGCGTGCTGAGCGCGACGCGTTGAGCGAGATTGCTGTACGCGACCCGGACGCGCTGACCGAAGCCGTACGAATTCGTGCGAAGGGTGCGATGAACGACGGCCGCTTCTATGTACTGGTCACGGCGGATGGCAAGAAGCTTGCCGGAAACCTGCGTGACTGGCCGACCGAGGAGCCGATTGCGATCGACGGCAAGGTGCACAGCGTATGGATCGAGGAAGAGGTTCTACCCGGCAAGCTGTTCGACGACGATGCGCTGTTGCCCGCAGTCGCCAGCGAGTTTCCCGATGGCCGACGCCTGTTGCTGGTGCTCGGCGTACATCAGGCAAAAACGCTGCAGTCGATTACTGACTATCTGGGTGATGGCCTTGGTGTCGCGGTGCTGTTGGCATTGGCGATGGGCATAACGCTGAGTTTCGCGATACGCCGTCGCATCGATACGATCAATACTGCCGCGATGGAAATTGTCGCCGGTGCGCTGTCGCGGCGGGTCCCGCTGAGTCGCCGCAACGACGAATTCGATGCGCTGGCCACGCATCTGAATGCCATGCTCGAACGTATCCAGCAGCTGGTTCGCGGCATGCGCGAAGTTACCGACAACATAGCGCACGATTTGCGCAGCCCATTGACGCGACTGCGCAGTCGCATGGAAGTCACGCTGCTCGAACCCCGTGCCGAGGATGAGTATCGCCATGCCCTGGCGCAGGGCATCGAAGATGCCGAGTCATTGATCCGCACATTCAACGCCTTGTTGGAAATCGCGCAAGCTGAGGCTGGGCATCTGAATGGAAATGCGGAATCCCTCGATCTCTCCGCATTGGCGCATGACGTAGTCGAGCTGTACGCGCCTCTGGCCGAAGCCAGCTGGCAATTGCTGGAGTTGAACGCGGACGTCGGCGCAAAGGTCGAAGGCAGTCGCAAACTGCTCGCGCAGGCGATCGGCAATCTGATCGAGAACGCAATCAAGTACGCGCCCGCCGGTTCGACGATCGGCGTTCGGGTGAGTCGCGTCTCTGATGCCATCGAGTTGAGCGTTGCCGATTGCGGGCCGGGAATTCCAGAATCTGAACGCGAGCGCGTGCTGGAGCGTTTCGTTCGCCTCGACACTTCCCGTCACACCGAGGGCAATGGACTGGGTCTGAGTCTGGTCCGGGCGGTTGCCACTCTGCACAAAGCCCAACTCGTGTTGGCTGATGCACGCCCTGGGCTGCTGGTGACGCTGCGCTTTCCGGTCCACGGGTGAGGCGTTGGCGTGGCGTACTAGCGTACTTCGCGCAACCAACGGCAATCAACGGATTGGAAACTTTGGTCCGCGGGCCGATGCACCGCGTTGACAGATCGACGCGAGCGATCCGTAGCGCGACTCGCCCATGGTCACACTGCCCTCAGCCGCTCGTAACCGATACCATCCACAGCCCCTTAGGGAACCTCTGAACAAGTTCGGAGCCGCGATAGCCCCCTGAGTCAGGGGGCGAAAAACCGCGGCTTTTTTGGGGTTTGGCCAGCAATAAGCAGCGTGGCGAAGACGAAGTGGTGACTTATTCAGACCTTCCTTAGGAACCTGTGCATGCCCTCGATACCCGATACTCGCCTGCGCGCCCTGTTCGATGTCGCGCTGGATTTACCTGAGGGTGAGCGCGAAGCATTTCTGGTCGCGGAGTGCGCCGGCGACCCCGACGCGCTGACGCAATTGCGAGAGCTTTTGGCGATCGACGCGCAGCTGGAAAACCGAACGATGCGCCCGCTGGCGCCCGAGTTGACGCGCATGGTGGCGGCGACTTCGCCGGCGGAGTCATTGGTCGGATTGCGCGTGGGCACGTTCGAATTGTGCGCGGAGCTCGGCCGCGGTGGCATGGGCAGCGTCTATCGTGCCACGCGCGTGGACGGCACGGTGATGCAGCAAGTAGCCATCAAGTTCGTGCGTCGCGAATTGCTCGATGCGAACACATTGCGCCGCTTTCAACTGGAGCGGCAAACACTGGCTTCACTGGACCATCCCAATATTGCGCGCCTGCTGGATGCGGCCGAGCTGGGTGACGGCACGCCTTACTTCGTGATGGAGTATGTCGCTGGCAAGACCATCACCGAGCATTGCGATCAAGCGCAGCTGGATCTTCGGGCACGGGTCGCGCTGTTTCGGATTGTTTGCGCGGCGGTGATGTACGCACATCGCAATCTGGTGGTGCACCGCGATCTGAAGCCCGGCAATATCCTGGTCAGTGCGGCTGGCGTTCCCAAGCTATTGGATTTTGGCATCGCCAAGCCGCTGACGACGGGCATTGAGATTCACGCTTCGGATCAGACTGGCACTGCACAGCGCTATTTTTCGCCACAGTATTCGGCACCCGAGCAACTGCTGGGAAGCCCCGTAGGCGTGGGCTGCGACGTCTACGCGCTGGGTCTGTTGCTGTACGAGTTGCTGAGCGGTGCGCGACCATTCGACTTCACTGGATTGTCGAGTGGTCAGGTCGAGCGTCTGGTCACGACCGTGCCGCCGGCTGCCCCCAGTAACAGCGCCGCGCGCATCGGCGCATCGTCACTCAAGCAGCGCCAGCTGCGCGGCGATCTGGATGGCATCGTATTGCGCTGCCTGCGCAAGGCAGCGAGCGAACGCTACGCCTCGGTCGAACAGCTGGATGCTGACCTGGGCAATTATCTCGACGGTCGGCCAGTCACGGCGCGCGGTGGGCATGGCTGGTACCGCGCGCAGAAATTTGTTCTGCGAAACAAGGTTGCGGTGCTTGGCAGCGGGCTACTGTTGTCTTCACTTGTGGTCGGCATCGTCGCGTTTGCGTGGCAGGCGCGCATCGCCAGGCAACGCTCCGCCGAGTTGGAACTGGTGTCCAAGTTTCAGGCCGACATGCTCGGGCAGGTCGATCCGGCCGCTGCCGGTCAGTTGCTCAGCAAGGACATCGAGGCCCAAGTTGACCAGGCACTGCTCAAGGCGGGGCTCACCGAATCGGATCGCAATGCCCAGCAAACCGCATTTACCAAGCAATGGCGACATGTCAACGCTACCGACGCCGCACGCAATCTGATCGACAACACGATTCTTCAACCAGCGGCCATCGCCATTGACACGCAGTTCAAAGATCAGCCCAATGTCGATGCGACCTTGCGCCAGGTACTCGCGGACCGCTATCGACAGATGGGCCTGCATGACGCGTCGTTGAAGCAACAGGTGCGGGCGTTGGACATCCGTCGCCGTCTGTTGGGAAACGATCACCCGGACACGCTCTACTCGGTGAATAGCATGGGCGCGCTACTGCGCTTCTCGGGCAAGCTTCGCGAAGCGGAGGTCTACGGGCGCGAGCTACTGATGACTCGACGTCGCGTGCTCGGAAACGATCATGCGGATACCCTGGTCTCAGTCAACTTCATGTGCGATCTATTGGTTCAAGAAAGCAAGTTGGACGAGGCTGAACCCTATTGTGTGGAGTCACTGGAGGCGAGCCGACGAGTGCTTGGCGAAGACCACGTCAACACCATAGGAGCGCTGGCCAACTTGGGCGGGCTGCGGGATCAGCAAGGAAAAACCAACGAGGCTGCGGCACTCTGGCGTGAGGCATTGCCGAGGAGTCGTCGAGTGCTTGGCGAAGAGCACGCGTATACCCTGGACCTGCTCAGCAACGTCGCCAGCGTGCTGATGGGTCAGGGCAAGCATGGCGAAGCGGAGACCTATCTGCGCGAAGCTGTGCGGAAAAGCCGGCGCGCATTTGGTGAGGACCACCCGCGGACGTTGGACTCGATTGGAAATCTCGGTTTCGTACTTTTCGTTCAAAATCGGCCCGGTGAAGCGGAACCCTATTTCCGGGAAGTGTTGACAAAGAGCCGCACGGTGCTGGGGGCAGAACACCAGAGCACCATCATTTCGATCATCACCCTTGGCAAGCTGCTGCAGTCCCAAGGGAAGTTGAGCGAGGCCGAGGCGCTCTTTCAGGAAGGAGTCGCGGCCAGTGGCCTGGCTTTGGAAGCCGAGCACCCCCTGCGACTCGCCACCACCAATCTGCTGGCTGCGCTGCATTTGGCTCAGGGTCTGCATGCGCAAGCCGTCGCACTGCTCGCGCCAGCAGAGCCTGTGCACCGAAAACTCTTCCAGGGCGAAAATGCATTTCGTCTCGGACAATTTCTATCTGCTTTCGGCCAGGCCCAAGCCGGGCTACATCAATTTTCCGAAGCGGAGGCTAAGCTTCTGGAAGCACACAGCATCTTCGTCAAGGTTCCCGGTCCCGTTCCCAGTGACATCCGTGAATGTGTGCGAGCCGTCGCGGCGCTTTACCTGGCATGGAACCAGGCGCAGCCGGCACGCCACCTTGCTGATAAGGCGTCTGATTGGGAACGGAGATTAAAGGAACATGACGCGCCTACCGGCGTGGCCACAGATCCAAAACTTGCGTCGAAGGCTAAATCATGATCGACCCAGCACACAGTGTCGAGCTGTCACCAGATACTCACACCTGCGACGGTGATAACTCAACACCCAGCCGCTGCCCCAGCCAGGCCCGCGCAAACCGCCATTGACGAATGACAGTGGATCGCGAGCAGCCTTCAACTTCGGCAATTTGCTCATTGGTGAGCCCGGAAAAAATCTTGAGTTCAACGACACGCGCGCACTCGGCATCGACGCGGCTGAGTTCGGCCAACGCGAAATCAACCGCAAGCCAGTCCACTGAGTCGTCGATCAGCGGTGACTGGTCTTCAGGCAACTCGTCCAACGCAATGAAGCGCAGACCACCACCGCGTTTCTCACTGCCACGCTGGCGCGCGTAATCAATGACTACGCGCCGGATCACCATCGCCGCGATCGCGTAGAAATGATCGCGATTCTTCCAGCCGCTGCCTTGTCCCAGAAAGATCTTTTCGTAGGCTTCGTTGGCAAGCTCGGTCGCTTGCAAAGTGAATACTCCGGAATGACGGCGAACCTGAGCGCGCGCAATGTCACGCAGCACCGGGTAGACCGCGCCAATCAAGTCGGATTCGACCGAGCGATCGCCGGACTTCCAGCGCCCCAGCAGTTCGGTGATTGGCGTGTGCTCGGTGGCCATGACAGTTGGGCAGGCAAGGGTGGCACAGGGTATCAACATTGCGCGCGAGATCCCTTGGCTGCACCCCGCGTGTATGTCCGCCGTTAAGAAATCTTTTGGTGTGTGTGGATTTGCCGGCACTGGTTGCTCGTGGCCACAGGCCGCTGCCACGATTGCGCGCACATCACGCGCATCGATGTCCTGACTTTGTGTGCGGTTGCGCCGTTGGCAAGTAGCACGTGGTGGGCGCAGTGAACCGCATCGCTGGCCATCCCACGATCATGGCGACAGCCGCGATCGATGCGGTCGACAGCGTTCACCGCAGCTCACGATTCCCGGGCTATCGTGGTTACGCCCATGCCAGCACGTAAAGCAGTACCCCCTACCCTCATCGCTGCAGTGCGCGCCTGCCTGTGCGCAATGCGGCTGGATGGCGTCGCCTAACGGAGCCCGACTGCTTTTTGTGCATTGGTGCGAATACTGTCCCAGCGCGCCGCTCGAATATCGGCGCTGGAGGCGAGCCAGGATGCGCCTATGCACAGGATATTGGGTTGCGCGAGATAGAGCGGTGCGGCTTCGAGG
This sequence comes from Lysobacterales bacterium, assembly GCA_031389245.1. Classification (GTDB taxonomy): domain Bacteria; phylum Pseudomonadota; class Gammaproteobacteria; order Xanthomonadales; family Ahniellaceae; genus 0-14-3-00-62-12. The sequence goes on from JANMSL010000050.1 coordinate 8,506, forward strand.
CTGATGCCGCCGGTAGGACAAAAACGCGCCTGCGGAAACGGTCCAGAGAAACCTTTGGCGAGCTCCAGACCGTTGATGGCGGTCGCCGGGAATAGTTTGAAACGGGTGAGTCCGGCGTTCAATCCGAGCATGAGCTCGGAAGCGGTGGCGATGCCCGGCAGCAGCGGAATACCAAGGCGTGCAGCAGCATCGATCAATTCGCGATCGATACCGGGCGAGATGGCGAGCGTGGCACCGGCGTCTCGTGCGGACTGCAGTTGTTGCGCGTTGAGTACAGTGCCGACGGCCAGGGTGATTGCGGGCACTTCGCGCGCAATTGCAGCGATGCTGGCGAGTGCGGCATCGCTGCGCAAGGTGACTTCGATGACGGCAACGCCGGATTCAAGCAGCGTGCGCGCCAACGGCACTGCGTGTTGCACGTCGTCGATGACCACCACCGGCACTACCGGCGAAATCTGCATGAAGCGATCCAGTGCCGCACTCATGTCGTCTGGCCTCCGGAGTTTTGCCCTGACAACTCTGCGTCGAACAATACGCAGGCGCCATTGTCCGGCGTGCTGACGAGGGAACGGAAATGGGCGAACAATTCGCGACCGAAGCCGTGATGACTTGCGCTCCGATCGCAGCGCGCGGGTTCGCGCGCGGCGAGTTCCGCGGCATCAACACGCACGCTCAGCTCACCGGTGCTGGCATCCAGGCGAATCACATCGCCATCGCGTACACGTGCAAGCGGACCGCCACGTTCTGCACCTGGAGTGACATGGATTGCCGCCGGCACCTTGCCGGATGCGCCAGACATGCGGCCATCGGTGAGCAATGCGACCTTGAAGCCTTTGTCCTGCAAGCTCGACAACGCGGGCGTCAGGCGATGCAGTTCGGGCATGCCGTTGGCACCGGGACCCTGGAAGCGCAGCACGGCGACCATGTCGTTGTGCAGCTCGCCCGCCTTGAACGCTGCGGCAAAGGCATCCTGCGATTCGAACACCCGCGCCGGCGCTTCGACACTCTGGTGCTCGGGCTTGACCGCCGAGACCTTGATGATGCCCTTGCCGAGATTGCCGGTAAGCAGGCGCAGGCCACCGTCCGCAGTGAATGGCGCGTCGATCGGACGCAGTACATCAAGATCGCCGGATTCGGCCGGAGCATCGCGCCATTGCAGTTTGCCGTCGATCAGCAACGGTTCGCGCGCATAGTCGGCGAGGCCATCGCCCCAGATTGTGCGCACGTCGGCATGCAGCAGCCCGCCTTTGAGCAGTTCTCGCACCAGAAAGCTCATGCCGCCGGCGACGTGGAAATGGTTCACGTCGGCCGATCCATTCGGATAGATGCGCGTGAGCAGCGGGGTTACCGCCGAGATCCGCGCCATGTCTTCCCAAGTCATCACATAGCCTACAGCGCGCGCCATCGCGACCAGATGCAGCGTGTGATTGGTTGAGCCACCCGTCGCCATCAGGCCGACGACGGCATTGACCAACGCCCGTGCGTCGATCACGTCGAGCATCGGTCGGTAGGCATCTCCTGCAAGCGCGGTGCTGGTCACCGCGCGCGCGACTGCAGCCTCGGTGAGCGCGTTACGCAGCGGTGTATTGGGCTGCACGAACGCGCTTCCCGGCACGTGCAGACCCATCACCTCCATCAACATCTGATTGGAGTTGGCGGTGCCGTAAAAGGTGCAGGTGCCAGCGCTGTGATACGACGCGGCCTCGGCCTCCATCAGTTCGGCACGGGTGGCGCGGCCTTCGGCATAGCGCTGGCGCACCTCTGCCTTTTGCTTGTTGGGCAAGCCCGACGGCATTGGGCCCGATGGCACGAACACGATCGGCAGATGCGCGAAGGCCGCCGCACCGATGAACAGGCCGGGCACAATCTTGTCACAGATGCCGAGCATGAGTCCCGCATCGAAGGAATCGTGACTCAACGATACTGCAGTGGCCAGCGCGATCACGTCGCGACTGAACAGTGACAGCTCCATCCCGGGCTGGCCTTGAGTAACGCCGTCGCACATCGCCGGCACGCCGCCCGCGAACTGCGCCGTAGCACGCACCTTGCGCGCGGCGTTGCGAATCTGCGCCGGATAATTTTCGTAGGGCTGGTGCGCCGACAGCATGTCGTTGTAGGCACTGACGATGCCGAGGTTGGGCCAGCCCACCGATTTCAGTGGCGGCTTGTCCTCACCGGCGGCCGCAATCACGTGTGCCAGGTTGGCACAGGAAAGTCGACCGCGCGCCGTGCCATCCGGGCGTGCGGCGCGCATACGTTGCACGTAGTCGACACGCAGGGTCGCGCTACGTGTTTCGATTTCGGCGGTGACATCGGCAATGGTGCGGTTCAGTGTCATGGCTTTCTGGATAACCGGGAAGGAAGCAACTCTAGGGCAATCGCCGCGCGGATCGAGCTGCATTCGATTGCAGCGCGACGCCACTGTACGGCAAGCCTGCGGCTTGCCAAAACCATGCTGCGGCACAGTGAATGGCAAGCCACGAGTCTGGCGTGGAAAATCGCGGGTCAGCGTGGCTCTATGTGCAGCTTATGCGCTCCAAAAGATCTCGATGACCGGCATGCCGGGCTTGAACAGTGCCGCCACCGGCAACTGGGACGGATTTTCGTCGCGCATCGCCTGCAACACCACTTCGCGCTTGCGCGCGCCAGTGATGGCAAGCACGATGCGTGCGGCACGACGAAGGTACGCCCAGCTCAGGGTCAGGCGTTCGACGTTGGGCTGCACCAGCGCTGGCATCGGCGTGATCGGCAGGACGACAGCCCCGCCATCAGGATCGATGGCAGCGGAAAAATGGTCCGCGCCCGGAAAACAGGATGCGAAATGTCCGTCCTCACCCATGCCGAGCAAGACTGTGTCCAGCGGCCGTGTGAGCGCGCACACACGCTCGGCAGCGAGGCGCGCCGCCGAGTGGAGGGTCGCTGCGCTCGACCAAAGTCCGACACAGTTGGCTTGCGCATGCCCGTGCAGCAAGCTGGCGGCAATCATGCGCTGATTGCTGAATTCGTGGTCGAGCGGCACCCAGCGCTCATCGACAATCAGCACGGTCAGCGCGGACCAGGGCAAATCGATTGCGGCAAGTCGCTCATATACCGGCTTGGGCGTCGAACCACCGGAAGCGCCGAACAGCATCTGTCCGCGCGCCGCAACGGCGCTGCGAAAATCGGCGGCGAGTGATCCGGTCAGCGCTTCAATCATTGCATCGCGCGTATCGAACAGGTTCCAGCCTTCGATCGGGACTTCAGCCATGCCAGCGCGTCCCCGCCTGCTCCAGCATGCGGTCTGCCGCGACTGGGCCAGGCGTGCCCGCAGGATAGGTTTTTGGCACCATTGCCACGTGGTGCCACGCGACATGGATGCCATCGATCCAGGCCCAGGCGGCTTCGAGTTCATCGCGTCGGACGAACAGCGTGCTGTTGCCGTGCAAGGCATCGAGCAGCAGGCGTTCATAGGCGATGCGCCGGCGCTCCTTGTGGAAGGCTTCGGTGAGGGACAGATTCAGTGCCACCGGTTGCAATTGCACCTGATTCAATCCCGGTCGTTTGCTCATCAACTCCAGGGTGATGGTCTCCTGCGGTTGCAGACGAATGACCAGACGATTGGGCGACAGCGCGCCCTGCGCCCCTTCAAAAATGTTGTGCGGCACCTCGCGGAACTGCACCATGATCTCGCTGTAACGCGTTTCCATGCGCTTTCCGGTGCGCAGGAAAAACGGTACGCCTTTCCAGCGCCAATTGTCGATATGTGCCTGGATCGCGACATAGGTCTCGTTGCGACTTCCGGCAACGGCGCCCTCTTCCTGCAGATAGCCGGGTACGCGCGCGTCGGCCGAAACTCCCGCCACGTATTGGCCGGCAACGGTGTGTTGCTGCACCGTGGCCGCCGTAATCGGGCGCAGGCTTTGCATCACCTTGACTTTTTCGTTGCGCACCGCGGCGGCATCAAGGCTGGCCGGCGGTTCCATCGCGACCAGCGCGAGCGTTTGCAGTATGTGGTTCTGCACCATGTCGCGCAGTGCGCCGGCATCGTCGTAATACGACCAGCGCCCTTCCACGCCGACGGTCTCGGCGATGGTGATCTGCACATGATCAATGCACTGCGCGTTCCAGATCGGCTCAAACAGGCTATTGGCGAAACGCAGTGCCAGCAGGTTTTGCACGGTTTCCTTGCCGAGATAATGATCGACACGAAACACCTGTTCTTCAGCAAATATTGCGCCGACGCAATCGAGAATGTCGCGGCTCGATTCGAGGTCATGGCCGATGGGTTTTTCCAGCATCAGGCGCGTATTGGGGCGCGACAGTCCGACCGCATGCAAATTGCGCGCGACCGTCTTGTACAGCGCGGGCGAGGTCGAGACGTAACACAGCACTTCCGCCGCGGGGTGGCGATCAATCTCGAGCGCGAGTCGCTGGAACGCGGCAGGATCACTGACATCCACCGCTACGTATTCAACCGCGGCGAGAAAACGCTCCAGCGCGTCGACATCGATGGTCGGCTGATTGCTGTATTTGCGGATCCCGGTTTCGAGCAGTGCGCGAAACTCCGCCGAGGCAAGCTCGGCGCGCGAGCTGCCAATCATGCGCAGGCCAACCGGCAACAGTCGATCGCAATGCAGATGGAACAACGAGGGCCACAACATGCGCCGGGCGAGGTCGCCAGTGGCGCCAAACAAAAGAAATACGGGAGTAGCCATCCGATTGCTTAACCTCTTTCCGTCATTGACTGGGACCACCTCGCGCTAGCCAGTCCGCTCCGAGCGCCGCGGCACCGAGGTTGCCGAGATCCGGATTGACGATGTGCAACACGGGGGTTTTCCTCAGCAGACCAGAGAAGCGTCCCTTGTCTTCAAAGCCGACGCGGAAGGCTTCTGCGGTGTCTCCATCGAGCAGGTGCGTGAGCAAGCCACCAGCCAGATAGACGCCTTGCCAAGCACCATACATGAGCACGGCGTCGCCGGCGAAGGCGCCGAGTATCGCCGCCATGGACTGCGTCGCTGCTCGTGCCGCAACGTCGCCGCGCTGGGCGCCCTGCGATACCTGTTCGGGCGTGGCAAAAATCGCTGGAACTCCGAGCTTGGCCGACCAGGCCTGGTACAGGTTCAACCAGCCGTCGCCACCGAGCACACGCTCGTAGGAGACGCGCCCGAAACGTCCGACCAGATATTCGAGAATGAAAAGTTCATCGGCGTTGCGCGGTGCGAAGCTGATATGTCCACCCTCGGTTTCGATGACGCTGATGGCGCCCGCGGCATCGCGCTGGAGCGCCGCCAATCCCAGTCCGGTGCCTGGTCCGAGCACGACGCGCATTCCGGGGCGGCCATCATCGAAGTCGACGCAGCCATGGACCGGCCGCAGGTCGCTGCGTTGCAAAGTGGGCACGGCGCGCGCCGCGGCGGCGAAGTCGTTGGCCACCAGCAGGCCATCCAGACCGAGGCCGCGCTGCAGCGCGTCGATCGAAAAACTCCAGTGGCTGTTGGTGAACGTCACTGCATCGCTGGTCACCGCGCTGGCCACGGCAAGAATCGCGATACGTGGACGTTGTGGCGGCGGAATCGTGTCGAGAAAGTGTGCGATCGCATCATGCAGTGTGGCGTGGTCGCGCACGCGCAGGGTGCGCGCATGTTGCAACGCTGCCTGCTGCATTGCTGTAGCGCCAGGTGCGGACAGGGCCAGCGCAAAGCGCGCGTTGGTTCCGCCGATGTCGGCAACCAGCCAGCCGGCGCCGGCCTCACTACGCAAGCAGGGGGTGATATCGGTTGTACCTAGCATTGGGAATTCCCCTCCCGGGGTGCAAAATCCTGCGACGTGCGACAATTCGCAGCGCCCAAATTAACCGATAATGACAGCGCTGTCACTTTTCCTGTGGCCAGGCCGCTGCGTCTGGCAGAATGCAAGTCAAGATGGATGCGCAAGGGAGAGCGTATGGCCGTTCGAGTGCGTATCGAAGACGTGGCAGAAGTCGCAGGCGTTTCCATGAAAACTGTGTCTCGCGTGCTCAATCGTGAGCCCAATGTGCGCGAAGACACCCGCCTGCGTGTGCAATCAGCGGTCGATGCGCTGAAATACAAGCCACATCCCTCGGCGCGCAGCCTGGCCGGGCATAAATCGTTTTTGATCGCACTGCTCTATGACAATCCCTCCGCGAACTATTTAATGGAAATCATGGCCGGCGTCCTCGCCGCGTGCGAGACCGAGCAGTACAACATGATGATGTGCCCGCTCGATTTCGACAGTCCCAATTTCATGGACGCGGTCGAGTCGATGATCGGGCATTCGCAACCGGATGGCCTGATCCTCACGCCGCCGATCACCGATGCTCCGGAGCTGCTCACCCGCCTGGCCGAACTGGGTTTGGCCTTCGCCAGCAT
>JANMSL010000081.1:0-4169 GCA_031389245.1 Lysobacterales bacterium
GCTTGGACTTGGGGATCTCGATCAGCTTGTTGCCCTTGCCACCTTTGTCGAGTTCTGGAAGTTCGGCAACAGAGAACATCAGTATATGGCCGGATGTGGTCACCACGACGATACGGTCGCGCGCCGAATCATCGACCAGCGCAGGTTGCAGAACACGCGCGCCTTCGGTCAACGAGACCATGGCCTTGCCCGATTTCTGCCGCGAAACCAGTGCGTCGAATCGCGTCACGAAGCCATATCCATGGTGTGTGGCGATGACGATTTTGCTCTCGCTCTCGGCGGCAACCAGGGCGTCGAAGCGCGCGCCAGCAACAGGAGAAAAGCGCCCAGTCAGCGGCTCGCCATTGCCGCGCGCTGAGGGCAGCGAATGTGCCGGCGTGGTGTAAGCGCGGCCTTCGGAATCGAAGAATGCGACCTGCTGGGTGCTGCGTCCGCGCACGGCGGCGAGCAGGCTGTCGCCTTCGCGATAGCTGAGTGCTGTTGCGTCGACATCGTGGCCCTTGGCTGAACGCACCCAACCCTTGTTGCTGAGCACCAGGGTAACCGGCTCAGAGGAAATCAACTCGGACTGGGACAGCGCCTGCGCGACGCTGCGCGCAATCAACGGCGAGCGTCGTTTGTCGCCATGCATTTCGGCGTCCTTGCGAATCTCGTCCTTGATCATGGTGCGCAGCCGCGCCTCCGACTTGAGAGTGCCGCTCAGACGCGCGCGTTCGTCTTCCAGTTCGTCCATCTCGCCACGGATCTTCATTTCCTCAAGGCGAGCGAGTTGCTTGAGTTTGGTATCGAGGATGTAATCAGCCTGGGTCTCGCTGAGCTTGAAGCGCGCGATCAACTTGTCCCTGGGCTCGTCTTCAGTGCGGACGATGCGAATCACTTCGTCCAGGTTCAGATAGGCGATTCGCAAACCTTCAAGCAGGTGGAGTCGCTTCTCGACCTTGTCCAGGCGATATTGCAGGCGGCGTTTCACCGTATTGATGCGAAACGCCAGCCACTCACTGAGGATCGACTTCAGGTTTTTCAGTTGTGGGCGGCCATCAAGCCCGATCACATTGAGATTGACTCGGAAGCTCTTCTCGAGATCGGTGGTGGCAAAAAGATGTCCCATCAGCTCCTCGGCATCGACACGACTGCTGCGCGGAACGATGACCAGACGAATGGGATTCTTGTGATCTGACTCGTCGCGAAGATCCTCCACCAAGGGCAGTTTTTTCGCGCGCATCTGCGCGGCAATTTGTTCGAGGATTTTTGCCGGCGAAACCTGGTGCGGCAGCGCGGTGATGACAATGTTGCTGTCTTCACGCGTATAAATGGCGCGCGCGCGTATGCTGCCGTTGCCAGTTTCGTAGACCTTGAGCAGTTCGTCTTTCGGGGTAATGATCTCGGCTTCGGTCGGGTAGTCCGGGCCCTTGATGTGCTCACACAGATCGCGCACGGAACACTGCGGCTCTTCGATCAATCGGATGCAGGCCGCCGCTACTTCGCGCAGGTTGTGCGGCGGAATATCGGTGGCCATGCCAACCGCAATGCCGGTGGTGCCGTTCAAAAGGATTTGCGGCAGGCGCGCCGGCAACCAGTTGGGCTCCTGCAAGGTGCCGTCGAAATTCGCGCTCCATTCCACCGTGCCCTGATCGATTTCGTCGAGCAGCAAGCCGGCCACTTTGGTCAGTTTGGATTCGGTGTAGCGCATTGCCGCGAAGCTTTTCGGGTCATCGGGTGAGCCAAAGTTGCCCTGGCCCTCGACCAACGGATAGCGATACGAAAACGGTTGAGCCATCAGCACCATCGCCTCGTACGCCGCCGAATCACCGTGCGGGTGAAACTTTCCGATCACATCGCCGATGGTGCGCGCCGATTTCTTTGGCTTGGCGCCCGCATCAAGGCCCAACTCGCTCATTGCGTAAACGATTCGTCGTTGCACCGGCTTGAGCCCATCGCCGACAAAGGGCAGAGCGCGGTCCAGTACCACATACATCGAGTAATCGAGGTAAGCGCGTTCGGCGTAGTCCTTCAGCTCTTGCTGCTCGAAATTGCTGGTCGGAGTGGTCATGGGCTATAGGTTCGGATGAGTCGACTGCGCATTGTAGGGCAAGCCTGTCGTTTGCTGCGTCCCTGCGGCAGCCGTCTCTGGATAGGGCCCCCGGGCGGCGTTCCGAACCAAGCCGCAAGCGGTGAGAGTCGAAAGGTGAAAAATGTCACAGCGCTGGCAGCGTGACCTGTGGCGCTCTTGCCCGCAGCAGCGGCAGGCTATTCTGCCCAGTCTTGCCAGAGTCTGATTGTGAACGCACCTCCTCCAGCGCAGCCCTCGACCCGCGTCTCGCATCCGGTGGCCCTTGCCGCGCTGCTTGCTGGGCTTTCGATGTTCGGCCCGTTCACCATCGACGCATTTTTCCCAGCGTTTCATGCCATTGCGGCGGAACTCTCGGCCACGCCATGGCAGATGCAGCAGACCATTTCCCTGTATCTCATAGGCTACGCCTGCATGGCCTTGTTGCACGGGCCGCTGTCCGACGCTTATGGTCGACGCCGTGTCATTCTGATTGGCGTCGTCGCTTTCACCTTTGCCTCGTTGGGCTGTGCATTCTCGCGCAACATCGAGACGTTACTGTTCTTTCGGTTTTTGCAGGGCGTGTTTTCCGGTGCTGGGATGATCGTCGGGCGCGCGCTGGTCCGGGACCTTTATCAGGGACCGGAGGCGCAGCGCATGATGGCGCTTATCTCGATGTTCTTTGGTATTGCACCGGCTATTGCACCAGTGATCGGGGCGGTCATTTTTTCCGTTGCCAACTGGAATGCGGTGTTCCTGTTCCTGGTCGGCTATGGTTTGTTGTTGTGGTTGGTGTGCCTGCGGCTGCTGCCGGAGACGCATCCACTGGCAGCGCGTTCGGTGTTCCGTCCGTTGCCGTTGATGCGGACCTACCTCGAGATACTTCGTGACTGGCGATTCGGTTTGCTGGTAGTTGCCACCGGCGGCAATTTCGGCGGACAGTTTCTCTACATCAGCTCAGCGCCGAGCTATGTGGAACGCTTCCTCGGCCTGGGCAGCTTCGGTTATGCCTGGTATTTCGTACCAATGATTGCGGGCATGATTCTGGGTTCGTTCGCGTCGTCGCGTCTGGCGGCGCGCATCAGCGCAGAGGCTTGCATCCAGCGCGGCTATGCAGTCATGGCGGTGGCCATGGTGCTCAATATTGGCTACAACCTCGTTGATCGCACGCCCAGTGTGCCCTGGGCGGTGTTGCCGAATTTCGTCTATGCCTTTGGCGTGGCCTTGGCATTCCCGCCGATGAATGTTCTGATGTTGGATCGTTATCCGCAGCATCGCGGCGCGGCGTCAAGCGTTCAGGCTTTTGGCGGCGGCATGTTGATGGCGTTCATCAGCGGCGTTGCCGCCGGGTTCGTGCTCCAGTCGGCGTTGCATCTTGCGGTCGGCTGCCTGCTGCTGTTCCTGATGGGTTGGGCCGCCTGGTGGTTCTATCAGCGGCACACCGCCATTGCCCCGGATTCCGATCCTGCACAGGGCACCGATGCGCAAAGTGATTCCCCGGTTTAGCAGTCGGTCGGATTGCCGACTCCGTGTTATGCCTTTACCCTTGGCGACCGTTTGGAGGACCCCGCGATGATCGAAAAGAACAAAGTCGTATCGTTCCATTACACGCTGACTGACGATAGCGGCCAGACCATTGACACTTCGCGTGTCGACGACCGCGAGCCGCTGACCCTGCTGCATGGTCATGGCGGTCTGATTCCAGGAGTGGAAAAATCGCTCGAAGGCCGCGTCGTCGGTGATCGATTTCAAGTCACGGTAAGCCCGCTGGAGGGCTACGGCCTGCGTGATGAATCGCTCACCCAGCGCGTACCCAAGAAATACTTCCGCGACCCAGATCATCTGCGCGCAGGCACGATGGCAGTGATCCAGACCGGGCAAGGACAGCAACAGCAGGTGATGGTGAAGAAGGTTGGCAGCAGCGTGGTCGATGTCGACGGCAACCATCCGCTCGCCGGCGCGACGCTGAATTTCGACATCGAGATCACCGGGATCCGTGATGCCAGCGAGGAAGAGATCGCCCACGGCCATGTGCACGGCGCTGGTGGTCATCACCATTGATCGGGATGGAGTGGCGATGTGGGGGCGGCGTGAGCCGCGATTCTTCACGATTCGGCAACGG
>JANMSL010000098.1:0-6803 GCA_031389245.1 Lysobacterales bacterium
GAGGGTTGGGGAGGGGTCAGGGAGCACGCGCTCTTACTGACTTTCATGCTGCGGGTGCTGTTCCCCGCTGCATGAAAGTCAGTGCGGCGCGCGCCCCAGGGACTTGCGCCGTTGCAAGTCGATCGCACCGCGCTTGGTCAGGCGCCAACCACTGATGCTCTGTTCAATCAGCCCTAGACTGCGCAGTCGTTGCAACGTGTCTTCTTCTATTGTGCCACCAGACTGACCGCGCCCCAGTCCCTCCAGCGCTATCAGTTCGTGCTTGCGAATCGGTGCGCCGCTCATGCTGGCTGCCTCGTTGGTGCGTTGCCTGATTTCGGGAATGGTCGCCTGATCTGCGCCGCGACATCTGTCCGACGAAGGCGCATCAGGGAACCAAACCACGAAAGCCTGAACGCCGCCTTCAAGCATCCTCGCTCACACGGCATTGTGCAACCAATCGGTGTCGCGCTGGCGCACTTCTGGATCAATCGCAATCAACTCGTCGCCATGCCGCCAACCGCGCGTGCAGCACTCACTAGACTTCGTAGCGCGCCCTTGGGAGCGGATACCTTGCGCAGTGCAATTCGAGTTCGATACGCTGGCGTCATTCGGTAAGTACCTGTCATCGCGTAGAATCATGGGTTCCCAACACCACGGTCCATTGACGTGCGCATACGGCAACTTCCAGAAATCCTGATCAACCAGATCGCCGCGGGTGAGGTCATCGAGCGGCCTGCTTCAGTGGTCAAGGAACTGGTCGAGAACAGTCTCGATGCGGGTGCCACGAAAATCGATGTGGACCTTGAGGCAGGTGGCGTCAAGCTGATCCGGGTGCGCGACAACGGTGGTGGTATCGATGCCGACGACCTCTCGTTGGCGCTCACCCGGCATGCGACCAGCAAGATCGCCTCGCTTGACGATTTGGAGTCGGTACGCAGTATGGGATTTCGCGGTGAGGCATTGCCGAGCATTGCTTCGGTGTCAAGGTTTCGCATCGTGTCGCGTCCTCGCGGCGCCGCGCTCGCGCATTCGATCGAAGCCGACAATGGTCACCTCTCCGAAGTAAGGCCGGCACAGCATCCCGAAGGCAGTTCGGTGGAGATGCGCGAGCTTTTCTACAATGTGCCGGCGCGGCGCAAATTCCTGCGCGCGGAGCGAACCGAGCTCAGCCATATCGAGGATAGCCTGCGCGCGATGGCGCTGGCGCGTCCTGAAGTGGCGTTTTCGCTCAAGCACAATGGTCGTGAGATGCTGCGCGATGACGCCAGCGAAGGCTCACCAGAGGCGCGTGTCGATGCCATGCTGGGAGAGGACTTTCTGGCCAACAGCCTGCGTATCGAGCATGCCGGTGCTGGCATGCTGCTGCACGGCTGGGTGGGGCTGCCCACGGCGTCACGCGCGCAGGCGGATCGTCAATATTTCTTCGTCAATCGCCGCTTGGTGCGCGACAAGGTGGTCGCGCATGCGGTGCGGCAGGCCTACGCGGATGTGCTGTTTCATGGCCGCCACGCCGCGTTCGTGCTGTTCCTCGACATCGATCCGCTGCAGGTGGACGTGAATGTGCACCCGGCGAAAGCCGAGGTGCGCTTCCGCGAATCCAGGTTGGTTCATGACTTTCTATACCGTACGTTGCATGAGGCACTGGCCCATACCCGCGCCGGCATGGCTGGGAATGCACAGTCGCCAATGGACGAAGCGTCAAGCTCGCGAGCAGCTGGATCGATGTTTATGCGCGCGTTCGCATCGGCACCGACGCAGAGTGGGCTGCGACTCGGCGCGGCTGAGCCCATGGCGGCCTACGCTGCGCTGTACGGGACTGCTGCCCAGAACGGGTTGACGATGCACGAGTTGGTCGATCCGAGCCGATCGGATGCGCCAGATGCGGCTGCTGCCGAGGTGCCTCCGCTCGGCTTTGCCATCGCGCAGTTGCATGGCGTTTATGTCTTGGCGCAGAATGCCCAAGGGCTGATTGTGGTCGATATGCACGCAGCGCATGAGCGCATCACTTATGAGCGCTTGAAAGCCGATCAGGCCTGTGGTGCCATTCCCTCGCAGCTACTGTTGGTGCCCATCAGCCTGGGTGTGAGTCAGCGCGAAGCCGATGCAGCCGAGATGCAAGCGGCGCAACTGGCGGGGCTTGGATTCGAGCTGACGCGTAGCGGGCCGCAGCGCGTCAGTATCCGGCGCATCCCGCTGGTGCTGGAAGGCGCCGACGTCGAACGCTTGATGCGTGATGTGCTTGCGGAGTTCGCGTTGCACGAGAGTTCACGACAATTGGAAGAAGTGCAAAATGAGATCTTGTCGACGATCGCCTGTCACGGATCGGTGCGCGCCAATCGCCGGCTCAGCATCACCGAGATGAACGCCCTGCTGCGCCAGATGGAAGCCACTGACCGTTCCGCGCAGTGTAATCATGGACGCCCAACCTGGGTCTGTATGAGCATGAACGAGCTGGATCGAATGTTCAAACGTGGCCAATGAATCATTGAGAAGGAATATATCCATGCCCCGCAGAATTCTGTTTGCACTGTCCGCGAGCTTGATCGCAGCGGCCTGCAGCTCATCGACTGCACCGAAACGCGATGAATCTGTGCCATCTGCGGCACCGGTTGCTGCCGCAGTTTCCGAGCACGATTCGGCAATAATGGCGTGGCGCGAGACCCGTCTCGGCAATCTGCGCAAACCCGATGGTTGGCTATCGCTGGTCGGCCTGCATTGGTTGAGCGAGGGCGAACAAAGCGTCGGATCTGCCGCGGACAACAGTATCGTGCTCGCCACCGGGCCGCAGCGTCTGGGTTTAATTGAGGTAACACAAGGGAAAGCGAGATTCGTACCGGATGCTGCAGCGAGCGATCTGCGCGTGCAGACCCTGCAAGCGAATGTCTGGGCTGATGCGCGTGCGGGAGTCGAACCGGGTTTCTTTATGGAGCCGGACAGCGGCACCGCACCCGGACGTATTCTGATCGGCAGCGAGGCCAGCGTCACGCTGATTGAACGCGGCGGCAAACTGGCGCTGCGAGTCAAGGACGCCAACGCGCCGACACGCAAGGATTTTGCCGGCATCGACTATTACGACATCGATCCGTCGTGGCGCGTCGAAGCGGTCTGGACCGCACACTCGACGCCGCACAAGTTCGAGATTCAGACCGTGATCGGGACCATTGAGGAAATGCCCAATCCCGGTTATGCCAGCTTCAATCGCGATGGCCGGGAATACCGTCTTTATCCGGTACTGGAAGAAGGGACAGACGAGTGGTTCTTTATTTTCGCCGACCGTACCAATGGCCGCGAGACCTATGGTCCGGGCCGCTTCTTTTACGCGGTGCCTGCGATCGACGGCGGCAAGATCGTGCTCGATTTCAACAAGGCATACAACCCGCCGTGCGCATTCAGCGAATATTCGACGTGCCCGCTGCCGCCACCGGAAAACCGTCTCGATCTCGCGGTCAGGGCCGGCGAGAAGAAGTATCGAGGTCCCTAGTGTGCAGGTGCAGTGTGGGGGTCGTGCAGCGCTATCATTCTGCGCCGAATGTTGGTTTGCGACGCTGCATAAAGGCGGCGGTGCCTTCGCGCATGTCTGCGGTTGCGGCGCAGACTGCAAACGCCTGGGATTCGTAGTCGAGTCCGACATCGATCGATGCTTCGCCGCCGAGCACCACGGCATTGAGCACGCCGTTCAGAGCCTGCGTTGCCGAGGCGGCGAGTTGGGTTGCGATACGCGCGACTTCGGTGTCGAGTTGATCGACGGGTACAACACGGGTGAGTACGCCTAGTTCCAGTGCACGCATCGCAGTGATGGTCTCGCCGAGCAGGCACAGTTCCAGCGCAGCGCTGCGCCCAACAAGACGTAGCAGGCGCTGAGTGCCACCAAAACCAGGCAGCACACCGAGATTGATCTCGGGTTGGCCGAACTTCGCGTTGTCGCTGGCAATGCGTAGATGGCAGGCCATGGCCAACTCCATTCCACCGCCGAGCGCGAAGCCATTGATGCGCGCGATTACCGGCTTGCCCAGGCGCTCGATTCGCGTCATCAGCGCCTGCCCGTAGCGAGAAAACGCCAGTGCCTGAACGCCGTTCAGTTGTGCCAGTTCGGAAATATCTGCGCCCGCGATAAACGCCTTGGGACCCGCGCCGGTGATCACCACAACGCGCACGCCGGCATCTTCGCCGGCCTCTTCAAAGGCAACGCGCAATTCGCCGATGGTCAGTCGATCGAGCGCGTTGAGCTTGTCGGGGCGATTGATGGTGATGGTGCGCACCGCTTGCTGCGTGTCGATCATAAGGTTTTGAAAATTCATGGCGACTCCAGGTAATTCGAGGCGCAGAGTGTAATGGCCAGCGGGCCAAAGGCAGGGGCAGGTTTTGCACCGACGCAGCACATTGCTTGCGCCCGGAAATCGGGGCCAAAACTGCTCCTTTCTCGGGAACTTCTGTCATTATTCAGTGTCCATGACGCGTGGCGTGGCGACTCGGGCCGGTGTTCTGTAGAATGCCGGGCCTTTCGCCCTGCGCGAATTGTTTCCCACCTGGAGAATCCCATGATGTTGCGTTTTGGTGCCGTCGCTCTGGCGGCCTTGATTGCGGGCAATGTTGCCGCGCAGGATACTGCTTCCGAAAAAGGTAAGCTCAGCTACGCGATCGGCTACGAGATCGGCAGTGACTTCGTCGAAAAGAAGATGGACGTCGATGTAGCCACGGTGTTGCGCGCGATTCAGGACGGCTATGCCAAGCGTCCGGCTGCGGTTCCTGCGGCGGACATGCGCGCTGCCCTGGAAAAAATGAGCGAAAAGCTCAAGACCGAGGCGATGGCCAAGTACGAAACTCTGGCCAAGTCCAACAAGGCCAAGTCCGACAAGTTCATGGCTGAGAACAAGATCAAGAAGGGCATCGTCACTCTGCCCAGTGGCATTCAATACCGCGTCATCGAAGACGGTACCGGCAAGCGGCCGTTGAAGAACAGTGAAGTGAGCGTGCACTATCGTGGCTCGCTGTCCAGTGGTCTGGAATTTGATTCCTCGTTCGCCCGCGGCGTGCCGGCATCATTCAAGGTCGACGCTGTACTCAAAGGCTGGCAGGACGTATTGCCGATGATGAAGGTCGGTGATCACTGGCAGATCTTCCTACCGCCGGAACACGCATATGGCATGCGCGGTCAGGGTCCGATCGGACCGAATGAGGCGCTGGTGTTCGAGATCAAGCTGATTGACGTCAAGTAATAGTTGACGACTCGATATTTCTGGTCGAAATTGTGGGCCGGTGCCGAAGGGTGCCGGCCTTTCGTTTATCTGGGGCGCGCGGGTTCCCTTTCGAAAGTCGTAGGCTGATGACCTTGGTCGAGCCGGATCGAAGGCGATAACGCGTCGACTCTTGCAAGCACGGGTCGCGGAGAATCACGCGCATGGGCTTTTTTATCAGCAGTTACAATCGTCCGATGATCACGCCGTGCATCAGTGTATGTACCCTGCGCGAGGATGGTCTGTGCGAAGGTTGCCTACGTACCGGCGACGAAATTGCCGCTTGGGGCAGCATGGCCGAAGAAGAACGGCAGCGCGTGATGTACCAGGTGTTGCCTGAGCGGCGCCTGCGCATGGGTAGCGATGGCGGCTGAACTGTTGATTCAACGCATCATGTCGGTTCTGCATGCACTCGACGCTGCACCGACGGGGCCGGGGTGGAACCAGGTCGATGTGGGTGACCTGTTCCCAACCGGGAAGCCGCGCGTTGAAGCCGCGGTGCTCGTGGGGTTGATCGAGCGCGGAGCGGAGTTGACGGTATTGTTGACCCAACGCACCGACCATCTTTCGCAGCATGCGGGTCAAATCAGCTTTCCCGGTGGGCGAATCGAAACCAGTGACGCCGGGCCGAGCGCAGCGGCAATTCGCGAAACGTTCGAGGAAGTGGGTGTTGACGGACGCTGGATCGAGCCACTGGGTTTTCTCGACCCACTTGAGACCATCACCAACTTTCGGATTGTGCCGATGGTGGCAAGATTGCGACCCGGGTTTCAGCTGCGCCCGGATGGCAATGAAGTTGCCGATGTCTTTGAAGCACCGCTGTCGTTTTTTCTGGAACCGACACATGCGCGCATTCGCGAAGTCGAGTTTCGCGGGCGCATGCGCACAATTCATGAGTTTGAAGTCGAGGGGCGCCGCGTCTGGGGTGCGACGGCCGCAATGTTGATCAATCTGCGCACTCGACTCACACTGCTGGCATGACCAAACTTGCCGACCCCTACGATACGTTGATTTCTGCCAGCGAGCTTGCCGCCAATATCTCGCGGCACGATTGGCTGGTGGTGGATTGCCGATTCGATCTCGCTGACCCTGGATCGGGTGAGCGTGAGTATCGTTCCGGACACATTCCGGGCGCCGTGTATGCGCATCTTGACCGCGATCTTTCCGATCATTCGCGCGCCGGGATGGGGCGACACCCATTTCCCAGCGATAGCGATTTCTCGAAATTGTTGTCGAGATGGGGTGTGCAGCGGGGTTCCCAGGTGGTTTGTTACGATGCAAGCAATGGCACCACGGCGGCGCGCCTATGGTGGATGTTGCAGGCGGCGGGTCACGCTGCGGTCGCAGTGCTCGATGGTGGCATTGCCGCATGGCGATCGGCACAAGGTGCGATTGAAATCGAGCTGCGTGATCGGCCTGGCAAACCGGTGCAGATACAGTTCGATGCACGACGATTTGTCAGTTTCGAGGAAGTGGCAGCATTGCCAACGTCCTCTGCGTTGATGCTGGTGGATGCACGAGCAAGCCCCCGATTTTGCGGCGATGTCGAACCGCTTGATGCAGTGGCGGGCCATGTGCCTGGCGCGG
>JANMSL010000508.1:0-9544 GCA_031389245.1 Lysobacterales bacterium
GGCGGCCAAGGCCGTATCCAGTTGTTCGCGGCTATGCGCTGCCGATAGCTGCGGCAGTGACGCTGGTTGTTCTTGGCGGTGCGGCATTCGCTTTCCGGTCTTATCTGCCCGGTTTTGGCAATGACTCCGCAAGCATCACCACGAGCAGCCAGAGCGTGCAGAGCACACTGGTAGACACCACCGTTGCGGCGACACCAAACACAGCGGACACTGCTGCAGAAGTCAATGCCGATGCCACGATCGCGGACGCAGGCGATACGCAGGGCGCTACCTTCACCGGCATCGCCGGAGCCAACGATGAAGAAGGCCTGGATGATCCGTCGGCAACGCCTGGACTGCAGGCACTGCACGATCTGGCGCAGAGCCGTAAGGCGGTGGAGCGTGATGGTCGGGGCGACTCGACCGGCAGCACAGCGATCGCCCAGGTCGAGCCCGAAGCGCGTCGTCCTGGCGAGCGGTTGGCCGATCGAATTGCCGATCGTGCGGCGGTCGCTCGTGCCAATCCGCCGCCGCAACGGCTGGGTCCACCCAAGGTGATGGTGATTGGTGTCGGTGACCTGGGCATTACCAGCGCTGCCGAGCAGTTGCTCGAGCAACAGTTGGAAGAGCGTGGATTTCTGCTCGCCGATGAAGACACCATTCCCGGCATGAACGCGATCCTCGACAGTGGTCGTCCCGACGTTCCCCGTCTGCTCGGCATGCTGGCACGCGCCAACAATATCCGCGCAGTGACGGTGGTCAACGCGCAGGCAACCGGCAGCTCTCAACTGGAGTTTTACGGCCAACGTGAGACGGTGTTCAGTGCCAACCTGTCGGTGAAGACCTATGATGTGCAGTCGCGCAGCGGTATTGGTTCTGGCATCAATACCAAGGTCAACTTCACCAACCTCAATGCCGACGAAAAAGCGCGCGAGGCAGTAGAAGAAAGCTTGTCACGATATCTCGGTGCGATGAGTCCATATCGCGCCGGCGGTGGCGGCGGATGATCGGCCTCCCGTCCGCGCGCCGGACGGGTCTAAACAACGACACGTCGCAATACGACCACAGCCAGCGTTCGCGCTGGCTGTTTCGTTGGTGCGTGTGCAGGTATTGTCGGCTGAACCTCGACCGATCAGGATGGACCGCATGAGACTCTGGCAGCGCACATGCCTGTGTATTGTCGTGATGGCAATACTGAGTGCCTGCGCCTCGAATCCCGCGCTGCATCGTGAGGCGCGCGATCTCACCGAGCGGCTGCGTGACCACAAGCTGACCTGCGCTGGACCCAATGCCTGCGCGGCATCCTCTCCGTATCAGGATCTGGCAGCCGAGCTGTTGCAACGATCGGTAGGGCAAGTCCGGCCGCACGCGCTCAATCTGTTGGATAACGGCGAAGAGTTGTTGGCCTTGCGTACCCATCTGATTCGGGCGGCGCGCGCGAGTATCGAGGTGCAGACCTTCATCTTCGCGAACGACGATGTCGGCATCGCCACGCTATCGGAGCTGCTTGCTGCCGCTCGCCGCGGGGTCAAGGTGCGCGTCCTGGTCGATCAGCTGTACTCGATCGACAATCGCGGATTACTTGCTCAGTTGGCGCGTGCGCACAGCAACTTCGAAATGCGCGTGTTCAATCCGACTTTTGAAGAGGCGGTGACACAACCGCTCGAGTTCGCCGCCGGAATCATTTGTTGTTTCCTGAAGGTTAATCAACGCGCTCACAACAAGCTGCTTTTGATCGATCAGCGCATTGCCATTGTCGGCGGCCGCAACGTCGAGGATCGCTATTTTGATCTGGACCTCGAATACAACTACCGCGACCGGGATTTGTTGCTCGTGGGCGCGGAAGGTCAGGTAATGCGCCGCTCGTTCGATGAGTACTGGAACCACCGTCGTTCGCGGCCGTTGGTCGATCTGAACGACGTCGCGCGTAGCATTGTGGCGGCTGGGGATGAACCGCCAATCCAGCCGGCGCAAAGCGTTCACCACCCTGAGCGGGTCATGCGTGCATCGCAACGTGCCGACGAAGCTGGGTATATCGCGAACACTTTCTTCGCAAAGCGTTTCGAAGTGGCGCGCGTCGCCTACTTTTCGGATCCGCCGCGCAAGGGCAGGGCGCGCAATCAACTTGAGCGTGTCGATGTCTCGCAGCGCATAGCCAACTTGATTCGCGCCGCCGAAAAAGAAGTGGTGATGCAGACCCCGTATCTGATTCTCTCCGACCCGGCACGCCAGGCTTTCCTAGGCTTGCGCCGCGATCACCCGGATCTGCGTGTCATCGTCTCGACCAATTCGCTGGCTGCAACCGACGCGTTTCCGGTGTATGCAATCAGCCACAAGCACCGCCGGCTGCATCTGCAGAAGCTCGGCTTCGAGATCTTTGAATACAAACCCTACGTTGGACGCAGCGACGAGGTGTTTCGCGACAATCCTAAGCTGGGCTTGATCGGCTCGGCGCGCGCGTTGGGTTCGCGTCACGCGCTGCCGCTCAAGCGCAAGGGTCCGCGACGCGGCCTGCATGCCAAATCGATTGTGATTGATGACATGGTCAGCTTGATCGGTTCGCACAATTTTGATCCCCGTTCGCACGGATTCAACACCGAGAACGGTGTCATCGTCTGGGATCAGGCGTTTGCCAGGGCGTTGCGCGACAGCATTCTCGCCGACACTGCGCCCAATCAAAGTTGGGTAGTAGCTCGCAAACCGGACCTGGCGGTCCTCACCCCGATCAACCAGACGCTGGAAACGGTGAGCTCGAAACTGCCTTTCCTGGATATCTGGCTGTGGCGCTACGCCACCAGTTATGAGTTGCGTCCTGAGTGCACGCCATTGCGTCCCTCAGATCCGCGCTTCCATCAGTGCTACGTGCGCGTCGGTGATTTTCCCGAAGTCAATATTTCAGCAAAGGGAATCTATACGAGGCTGATTACCGCGTTCGGCGGTGGTCTGGCGCCCATCTTGTAACGGCGCTTGCGAGCGATCGCCGCGTGGTTTCGACATTGACCTTCAAGGCGGCGCTGCACTAGTCTGCCCGTCTGCCAGCGCGCTCGGACATTTCATACCCGTCCGCAGCGAGTGGGACGCGCCACCGCGGTTGGAACGGCGGCCGCAGCAGGATGGGTATGAAATATTTGAGCTAAAGGATGCGCCATGGGTCTTTCGATCAACATCGAGCTTTCCGACAACGATCTGGATCACTTCGTCGAAGTGCTCAAGCGCGCGCATCAGGCTGCGGGCGCCGTGGATTCGCACAAGATCACCGACGCGGCACGCAAACTCCTTGAGGGTGCTTCCAGTGCCAAGGTGCCGGAATTTATTTCCGAGCGCCTGGCAAAGCTCGAACACCTGATCGACATGGTGCACGACGAAGGCTGGGGTCTGCAGGAAGAGGACAAAAATCGTGTCCTGACCGCGCTTACCTATTTTGCTGATCCGCAGGATGTGATACCCGACTCGGTACCGGTTGTCGGGTACCTGGATGACGCGATCATGATCGAGTTGTGCGTGCGCGAACTCAAGCACGAGCTCGAAGCCTACCAGGACTTTTGCGCTTACCGCGTTGAGCAGTCCGCCGCCCACGGCACCGACGTGTCCACACTGGGCCGTGCCCATTGGATGGATGATCGCCGCCAGGAATTGCAGGACCGGATGCGTCGTCGTCGCGATCGCGACAGTTATGCAGGAGCTTCGAGTGGTGGCGGGCTGTTCCGCTTTCGCTGAAGATCTCGCGTTACTGAGCGAACGAAAAAGCGGCCTTCGGGCCGCTTTTTTTTGCAGTGTTGGCAAGATAGCTGCGGTGCAAAAGTACAATGGCACGCTCGCCCGCAAGGCGGGACAGTTCCTGTACCTGCCGCACTGGCTAGCGTTGAAATTGGACGGCGCCTGGACTTACCCAGTGCGCGCGGTACGTGTCTCGCCGGGCCCATTGATGCTGCAGCCGAGCATGCTCGTCTGCGCCCAGGAAGACCTTTACGGTGGCGCGCAGGTTGTCGACACAAAAGTGAGGATCTCATGCACGAGGCAAAGTTCCACGACCATTTCTCGGCGCATGCCGCCCACTACCGTGAGGCGCGCCCGCTTTACCCGCGGGCGCTTTTCGATGCGCTGGCGGCGCTGACTCCGAAACACGAAGCGACCTGGGATGCGGGCTGTGGCAACGGTCAGGCGAGTGTTGCGCTGGCAGAGTACTTTGGTCGCGTACATGCCAGCGACCCGAGCGCGGAGCAGATTGGCAATGCGCAGCCGCATCCTCGTGTGCAGTACGAAGTCGCTCCAGCTGAGCGCAGTGGCCTGGGCGATGCCAGTGTTGACCTGGTGACCGTGGCGCAGGCTCTGCACTGGTTCGATGTTCCCCGCTTTCATGCCCAGGCCCGGCGTGTGCTCAAGCCCGGTGGAGTCATCGCCGAATGGTGCTATGCGCACTGCAACGTCGTGGCGGCAGTCGACGTCGTGTGCGCGACACTGTATTCAGACGTCTTGGGCGCCTACTGGCCACCGGAGCGTGCACATGTCGAAAATGGCTACGCCGCACTCGAGTTTCCCTTCGAGCGCCTGTCGATGCCCGAGTTGCAGATGTGTGCTTCCTGGGATCTGAACCAGTACCTGGCCTATCTGGAGTCCTGGTCGGCCTTGCAGCGGTTCCGTCGTGACCGAGGTAGCGACCCGCTCGCGGCATTGAATGCTGATTTCATGCGTTCCTGGGGAGATCCGGAGCAGGTGCGCGAAGTGCGCTGGCAGCTGTCTGTGCGGGCAGGACGCCTGCAGGAGTGAGCGCTGCTGAGTATTTTTCGCCCCAGGTTACCGGCTTGGCAGAGTGCGCGGATTGCGAGACATTCGGCGGACATCCCGTGGCCCTCCGCGCCTGTGGATAAGTGTGTGTATCAATGGCCAGAAAGCCACACCGATGGCCTTGCGCAGGGGTAACAATGCGACCAGGATACGTGTGTTGAAAAAATTATTATATAGCTATTAATCAATGGGTTGTGGAATTTTCAGAAGATGGAACTTTAACTAAGTCCGCTAAGCCCGGCGGCACGATACCCGATTGTGCAGAACTTTCCGCCGTCGCTGGCGCTTTGCGCGAAAGTCAAGGCGAGACTGCACAGTTTTTTTGTCAGATTTTCAGGTCAATTGCCGGCTTGGGGGCGCTGGTCGATCGAGCGCCAGCCTTGCCGCGAAAGACGGCATAAGGTATAAAGCGCGCCCCTTGTACGCCAAATTTTTGGCCCGGTGGCACCGCGCGGTTGCCGCTGAAGTCGCAGGGTTGTCTCACTTCTCCCGAAACCGCGCAGCTGCCCAGGCAGTTTTGGGGCCGATACCGCCCGGGCTACGGGCGAGATGCGATCCAGAGGTGTTTTATGGCCAATGTCTGCCAAGTTACTGGGAAGGGTCCGCGTTCCGGTAACAATGTTTCTCACGCCAACAACAGGACCAAGCGTCGTTGGCTGCCCAATCTGCACGAGCGCCGTTTCTGGGTGCCGAGCGAAAACCGCTGGATCAAGCTGAAGGTGAGCTGCAATGCGCTGCGCACCATCGACAAGAACGGCATTGAAAGCGTGATCGCGGACCTGCGCGCACGCGGCGAAAAGATCTAAGGAGCACCCCGTCATGGCATCCAAGCGCGACAAGATTCGCCTCATCTCGACCGCCGGCACCGGTCATTTTTACACTACCGACAAGAACAAGAAGACCACGCCGGACAAGATGGAAATCAGCAAGTACGATCCAGTTGTGCGTAAGCACGTGCCGTACAAGGAAGCCAAGATCAAGTAATTGATCGCGTCTTTCGCTGAACAAAACCCGCCGCCCGGCGGGTTTTTTTTGCGCGTGGGAACCATCTTTTGTTCTACCTTGTGACAGAGGTTTGTGGGAGCGGCTGACCCGCTCCGCTGTTGAGAGCCAGCCGCGAACTTTGCCACTATGCTCAGCACCGAGCTTCGCGGCTGAAGCCGCTTCCACATCGCCACCATGCCTGAACTGCCCGAAGTCGAAACCACCCGTCGCGGTATCGTTCCGCACCTGGTTGGCAGGCGCGTTGTCGAAGCGCGGCTGCGCCGTCGCGACCTGCGTTGGCCGATTCCACCCGCCATTCGCAAGATCCTGGTCGGGCAGCGCATCGAAGATGTGCAACGTCGCGCTAAATATCTGCTGTTGCATACGCAGGCCGGATCAGCACTGCTGCATTTGGGTATGTCCGGCAGCCTGCGCGTATTGCCGGAAATCACCTTGCCGGGCACGCACGATCACGTTGATCTGGTGATGGACTCAGGTCAGATGCTGCGCTTCAATGATCCCCGCCGATTCGGCTGCCTGCTGTGGCAAGCGCCCGGCGAGACGCATGAACTGTTGCGACATCTTGGACCCGAGCCTCTCGACGACGCATTCGACGGAGACTATCTGTTCGCTCGCAGCCGCGGTCGCAGCGCAGCTGTAAAGAGTTTCCTGATGGACCAACGTATTGTCGTCGGTGTCGGTAATATTTATGTTGCAGAAGCCCTGTTCGAATCCGGGGTTCGACCCTCGCGTCTTGCCGGTCGCGTGACGCGCGAGCGTTACCACGCGATCGCCGCTGCCATTCGTCGCGTCCTGGCCCATGCGATCGAACGCGGTGGCACGACTTTGCGCGATTTCCTTCGACCCGACGGTGAACCTGGTTACTTCGAACAGGAGCTTTACGTCTATGGCCGCCATGGCGAAGCTTGCAAGGTTTGCGGCAGCGCGATCAAAGCTACACGCACGCAGCAGCGTTCCAGCTTCTATTGCCCAAGTTGTCAGCGCTAGTTGCTATCCCGTGGGGTACCTCTGAACAAGCTCGGAGCCGCGATAGCCCCCTGAGTCAAGGGGCACAAAACCGCAGGTTGACCAGCTGCGCTGTTGAAAACGACCAGCTGCGCTGTTGAAAGCGGGGGTTTGGCAAGCAATAAGCAGTGTGGCGAAAACTGAAGTGGTGACTCATTCAGCCCTTCCCTAGGTCACGGATTGGCTTGCTGCTCCGGTGTCTCAACCCGATAACCCTTCTCGCGCAGCGCTGCCAGATAGCCATCGCTGTCGACCAGCTCGCGCATCGGCAGCGCGGCGAAAGTGCTCTTGTTCTTGCTCAGCGCGGCTTCTGCCGCGTTCAGCCATTCGGCCTTGACGCGCTCGGGCAATCCCGCAAAATCCTCACCCTCGAAAGCCGCTGCATCCAGCACCGCGGTTACGCAGGTTCGGACCTGGTCGGTGTACGACAGTTCCTGCAACAAGGCAGTATCCCCTGTTGCCCAGGCGTTGGCGCGATCCTTCATTGTCTCGAGATCACTTTCGAGATGCTGCAGTGTTTTGGCGAAGCACTCGACATCATCAAGCGAGGACTTTTTGAACTCCTTGATCATGCCCTTGGGATCCTTGAGCGTGATTTTCACCAAGGGCACAGTGACTGGAATGTCGTGCCGCTTCGCAGTTTTTTTCACTACTTTGGTGACGAGACCGGCGTTGCTGAGCCCCGATTTTGCAATGGCTTTTTCGTAGAGTTCATACGCAGCGAAGATCGGCCGACGCTTTTCTACCGTGCGATTCTGGCCCAGATACTTGTGCTTCAGCACTAGCCATCGCGCGTACATGGCCGCAGGCACAACTTCGGCCAGCGATTCCTTTTGCGGATTGTTGCGGGCACCAAGCATTGAGGGAACCAGCAGCAAGGTGGCGAATATGCCCTTGCCGCTTTTCATGGTGACGGAACCGCCCAATAGAACTTCCTGCGATTGGGCGATGACCGCCTCAACTTTATGCGATTGCCACAGCATGCGCTTGGGCACCGGCGTCAGTGTGCCCAGTACCCACATCACATGATCGCCTTTGTACACCTTCCAAAGTTCCGGGCCCGGCTGCTCACCGCTGACAACGATGGCCTGCAATACGTGTGCGTCGTTTGATCCTGCGGCAACAGCGCTCTCGCTCGTCTGCGGCGTTGACGGGGCAGCGAACAAAAGGGAGACGAGCATGACCAGAGCGCGGGGATACATGGGGGGGTTGCCGCTGGAAAGGACGCGCAGACTACGAGGAGCGGTGTAAAGCCCGCGTTAGTGCGCCCGTTCCGCCGAAACGCGGCGCGAGGGAGATTTCAAAGGAGCGCGCATGGCAGCCCGTTACGGGCGCGAGCCATTGCAAAAGCGTTGAGGTCGGCACCCCACCGGATGCGTCGATGCTGATCGTTACACGCAGTTGTCGTGCGCTACGCGAGGAATACTACGCGTTGGAACGCCACGTGGGGATGGTCTGAATCAGTCACCGCTTCGTCTTCGCGGTAACCGCTTATCGTTTGCCACACACCCCGGTTTTCAACAGCGCAGCTGGTCATCTGCGGTTTTTCGCCCCCTGACTCAGGGGGCGATCCAGGCGCTGAACACGTTCAAGGGATTCTCAGAGAATCAAGTCTGCCTGTTTGCCAGCGGTGTAGGACTGCAATCCGAAATGACCATAGGCATAGGTATAGCTCGCGTTCTCGCCCGGCACTGTTGAAGAATGGACGCCGCCGACGGTACAAATGCCGGTGGAACAAACGATCTGATCGGCATACGACTTGATCGAGTAAGCACGAGTGCCCGGCTTCTTGCCAGCCAATCCACTGAGCAAGGGGCTGCCGACCGACAGTCCCCAATAGCCACAGGTTGATGTCGCCACGTTGAAAGGATAGCTGCCGCAGGACCACAGCCCGCGATAGGCAGCGGCGATGCCGACGAAGGCTTCGATGTAAGGCTTCAGCGCCAGTCGCTCGATTTGACGCGCGGCCAGGGTGACACCCATGGAATGCCCGATGACATCGATCTTTCCGGTGCAGGAGGTGGCAATCGCATCGATCATTGCATTCTCGACCGGGGTTTCCTCCGTGCCATGGTGATCGTTGCAGGCTGCGCAGACCTTGCTGCCCCAGTTCGGACGGAAGATTTGCGCTGCACTGTAGCCGCGTGCCAGCAGCGTGTTGTAGGTGTTGCTGAAGTCGGAAGGCTGGCCGGCGTTGCCGTGGACCAACACTACGTTGTCGAGGCAGACGGCCAGCACCGGCAGCGGAAATAATAGAATTGCGATGAGCCTCAACATGGTCTTGTGCATGATCCCCTCCCAGAGACTGCTACAGGTCCGCGTCACGTGTGCGGTGCGGTTGGCGGACACTAGCCCTGTCACACATTGATGCCTAGCTGTACCAAGGTACGACGGGACGATGATGCACAATGCGGTCAGCCGCCGAGGTCGAGTCTGAAATGCCTGTGTCGAGTCCCTATCCGCGAATCGAGCGCGTCAGCGAATCACTGCTGATTGTGCGCGTCGGCGCCGCTATCGACCTGCAGGTGAACCATGCGGTGCTGGTCATCGCGCAGCGAATCCTGCGGGCTAATCTACGTGGGGTGGTTGATGTTGCCCCGGCTTACGCCAGTGTCGCAGTGCGTTATCAGCCGCGGCAATGGCTGGGTCCTCGCCATGACGCATTTTCGGCTATCAGCGACGCCTTGAAGCCGTTCCTGTTCGACGTCACCACGGATGCAGAATCTCCGCGACTGGTCGAGATTCCGGTTTGTTATGGCGGAGCGCATGG
>JANMSL010000153.1:0-23165 GCA_031389245.1 Lysobacterales bacterium
AGGCGTCGCTCCGTGAACGCGCACCGCGTCTTCACGTTCGAGCAACGCCTGTACCGCCAGCAGCATCGTGCTGAGTTGCTTGAGTTCGACCACTTCCGGATAGAACTCGGCGTACTCATGTACACCCGGCCATGCGGCAGCTGCGCGTTTCTCGCCCGAGCGCAATTCGATCTGGTAATAGTCGGCATCCAGCACGGTAAAGTTTTCGGCCGCACCGGTTTTCGATTTGCCGCCCTGTGCCTGTGCCGCGGCCAGCTTGCTCTGCACCCTGCCCGTATCGAACGCGGCCAGCTGCCTGGCATCGACCTGGGCGCGCAGTGCGGCGGTTTCCTCCGCTTGCAACAACAAGCGAAAGTTGCCAGCGTTGCGATAGAACGCCGGGCGGTGAATCTCGGCGCAGCCGTTGACATGCACGCGCACGCTGATGATGCGATCAGATAGCGCCATCGCGGTGCCGGGGGTAATGGTCAGGCTCAGCCAAGGCTCTGCGCCGACCGTGCAAGGCTCGGCCGCGTTGGCACCAGCGCCGACGACCGCCAGCAGCAAGCCGCTCAGAGCAAGCGTAACCCACGCCGAGGGCGCTTGATTTGGATCGCGATACGTCATGACCTTCCCCTGAAAGTGACCGGCCGCACCCGAGTGGCGGGCGGCTTATCTATCCCTTTCGTAATTCGCATGGGGAAACTATCAACGCCCTGTCCCTGCCGATGAAGCGCGGGGCGAATCCGCTCTTCATCGGCAGGGACAAAGGACAACAGCCAAGCTTTGGCGCTATCGTGGCAATCGCGATGGGGGATGTCATGCAACGTGAGCAATTCGCGCAAATCAAGGCACTCTTTGCCCAGATCAGCGATCTTGTCGAACCAATGCGCGGCGAACGCCTGCGCGCACTGACGGACGATCCTCTGGTCATCGCCGAAGTCGAGGCGTTGCTCGATCGCACCGAACTGGATGCGGCGCGTTTCGCCGAGCCCGCGCTGAAAGCGCTTGCTGCCGCAGCCGGGGACGAGTTTCAGGTCGGAGATCGCCTCGGTGCCTGGACGCTACTTGCAGAGATCGGCCATGGCGGCATGGGCACGGTGTTTCAGGCACAACGCAACGATGGCCATTTCGAGCAGATGGCGGCGATCAAAATATTGCGCGGCATCCCGAGCAGCGAGGCATTGGATCGTCTCGCTCAGGAGCGGCAGATCCTGGCAAGGCTTTCGCACCCGAACATCGCGCGCCTGCTCGACGGCGGCGCCACTGCTTCGGGGCAACCTTATCTGGTGATGGAATTCGTCGAAGGCGAACCCATCCATCGCTACTGTCGCAGGCATCAGCTCGGGTTCGCCGAGATTTTGCAGCTGCTCATCGCGATCTGCGACAGCGTTGGTTTTGCCCATCAGCGACTGATCGTGCATTGCGATCTGAAGCCGGCCAATATTCTGGTGAATGCCGAGGGTCGCCCCCTGTTGCTGGACTTCGGCATTGCGCGACTGCTCAGCCGCGATACCGACAACGCCCAGGCCAAGGCGACCGCCGATAGCGACGCAACGCGCGCCTACACGCCCGGCTATGCAAGCCCCGAGCAACGCGCGGGGCTTGTTGTGTCCACCGCTACGGATATCTACGGGCTGGGCCGGGTGTTGTCGGATTTGCTGCACGATGTAACATCGGCTGCCGAGTCTAAACCTGCTGCAACAGGAGCAACGCCTTCGGCCGAGTCAGGCCCCCGGCGCAGCCTCCCGCGAGCGTTGCGCGCGATTGTGCAACGCGCCAGCGCCGACGATCCGGCGCAGCGTTACATCAGCGCCAGTGCCATGGCCGAAGACCTGCGCCGTTATTTGGATCAGCAACCCGTCGCGGCAATGGGCGCCGATGGCTGGTATCGCCTGCGCTGCGGGTTGCGCCGCAATGCCGTGGTGCTGGGTCTGGGTGCCTTCGCCCTGCTGGCCATGCTCGGAGGGTTACTCAGCACCTTGATCAGCTTGCAAGACGCGCGCCAGCAACGCCAGCAAGCGCAGAGTGCTGGAGCACGAGCCGAGCGCACCGCAGATTTCCTCGGAAATTTGCTCAGCGCGGTTGATCCTGACCAGGCACGCAATCTGGACACCCGCCTATTGCGCCTCATACTGGACGATGCAGCGCGCAGCGCCAAGAACGAACTGTCCGATGAACCGCTGGTACTGGCGGATATTTCCACGGTGATCGGCCAGACCTATCATCAACTCAGCGAATACACACAGGCGATCGAGTACTTGCAGCAGGCGCTGAGTTTGCTGCCGCCGGAGCGCTTGCGCGAGCGCCTGACTCTGCGCGAAGAAATCGCCAACGCCCAGGGCGCTCTGGGGCAGAACAACCTCGCGCTCAGTGGCTATCAGTCGGTTCATCAGGAGCGACTGCGCGCGTTCGGCGCGGATGACCCCGACACCTTGAAGAGCGAATACACATTCGTCTACCAGTGGACCAGCAACGGCGATTTCGGGCTTGCCCTGCAAGCCGGAACAATCTT
Source organism: Lysobacterales bacterium (assembly GCA_031389245.1). GTDB lineage: Bacteria > Pseudomonadota > Gammaproteobacteria > Xanthomonadales > Ahniellaceae > 0-14-3-00-62-12. Next base: position 2,495 of record JANMSL010000153.1, read on the forward strand.
GCAGCCGAGGCTGGAGCGTCTGCTTGGTCCCGATGACAAGACCACGCTCGACAATCTGCAAATGCTGGCGGTCGCGCGTACTGAACTGGGCAAATTCGACGACGCCGAAGACACCTTGAAAGCGCTGATTAAAAGACGCATTCACGCCGATGGTGAGATGCACGTGCGGACCATCGCAGTGCAAACCAGCCTGGCGATTTTGTATCTGCGCCAGCAGCGCTTTACCGACGCCGAGAACCTGATGCGTGCCTTGCTGCCCAGAACCGAACAGCACTTCGGCAAGCGTAGTTTCAGTGCGATCAATTTTGCCTCGCTGCTGGGCAGCGCTTTGCGCCTGGGCGGCAAGCTCGAAGAGAGTGGCCCTTACTATCTGCTGGCGATGGAGAGCGCGCGGGAGGTCTGGGGCGCGGACAACGTGCGTACCTTGAACTACGAACTGAACTTCGCCAACTTCGAAGTCGCCAGCGGCAAGGCCGAAACCGCGTTGCAGCGACTCAGCAGAATCGAGCCCCGACTGATCGCCCATCTTGGCGGCGACAGTCCAAGCATCGCCGAGCTGCTGCGAACGCGCGCGCGCGCGTTGACTGCCCTGGGTCAAATCGGCGCTGCACGCAGCGCGTGGCAGCAAGCGCTCGCCATCGATCGCAAAGTGTTTGGCGAGGATACCCACCCTCAGATAGTGGAAGATCTGCAAGCCATCGCAGCATTGAGCAAAAACTGAACCGGGCTGCCAGCAAGATTTATCCGAGCGCGTAGTCCAGTTCCTTGCTCAACCAGGCCCGGGCAAATTTCAGCTCTCGATCCACCGTGGCGATCGAGAGCTGCAGCACCTCGGCAATCTGCTTGCGCTCGAAGCCTGCAAAATAGGTCAGGTGCAGCACCTCACTGCTGCGCGCATCCAGATGATCCAGCTTGAGCAGCGCCTGATCCAGTGAAAGGATATCGACCACCAATGACTCCTCGGCGCAATCAGCCTGAGTCAGAGTGACCCGAACCGCATCGCCGCCCCGCTTCTGCGCTGTCCGCGCGCGGGCATGATCGACCAGCGTGGCACGAATCATCAGGGACATGGTGGCAAAGAAGTGCGCCCGATTCTGGTAGTCCTTGGGCGCATCCACCGCCCGCAACACCGCCTCATGCAATAGCTCCGTCGGCGTCAACGTGACCTGGCTGCCGCCATCGCGCAAGCGCTGCGCGGCGATCTGTTTAAGCTGCACATAAACCCGCTCGAACAGCAATGAAAACGCCTGACCGTCTCCCTGCTGCCACGCCTGCAATAGCCCGGTCAGAGAAGTTTTCGACCCTGTCGCATCACTCATTTCGCTTACAACCCCCAGGTCGTCGGCAAAGTATAGACGGCAATGATTTCAAATGCCTGGGTCAGTCAGTGCACAACGGGAATTGACCATTGCCAAACCGTTGCGCTTGCCGATGCCTGATGCTTCGGACTAAAGCATAAATAGCATTTACCGCCAACTTGATCTTTCTGCAGGTGAAGATGGCTGCTTCAGAATGATCCGGTGCTCTGGCGCTTTCCTCGAAATGCAGTCGCATTGATGGGACTTGGCGGACTATGGTCAACGCCTCTGGTGCCCATCGATGCACACCCGTCAACGGGATCATGAGCTCCTATTGCCAACGGCGCCACGCGCGCGATCCCGGGCTCAGGGCTGGTTCGTTAACAGATGCGAGACGGTGCGCGCCAACCCTTCCGACAAGGTCACCCGCGGTTGAAAGCCCAGGCGTTGGATCTGATCGGCTGCGATGCGCGTATCTGCGCAAAATTTGCGGACGCGCGCGCTGCTGATCGACAACGAGCGACCACTGAGCCTTGCAATGGCATCGCACATAAAACCCGCGGCCAGGGCCAATGCGTAGGGCAGTCGAGCGTTGCTTGTACCGTGTGCAGGCAGTAGCGTACAAATCTGCTGCACCAGTTCGCGCATGCTCAGGTCAGGTTTGTCGGCATAATTGTACAGATGCACACCAGACGCGTTGTCGAGTTGTGTGCACAGGAAATCGACGAGATTACCGACGTAGGCAATCGACTTGCGATTGTCGCCGCGGCCGACCATGACAAAACGACGGCTCCTGATGTGGTCGATCAAGTTGTGGACGTTACCGCGATTGCCTTCGCCAAACACGACGCAGGGTCGAAGCACTGTGAGCGAACGCCGCTCGGCTACCAACGTCGCCCAACGCGCATACACAGCTTCGGCTTGTACCTTGCTTCGGCCATAGTCGTTGCATGGTCGCAGCGGAGCGGTTTCAACAGCCATGGGCTGCTCAAGACCGTACACAGCCACGGAGCTGACGAACACGATGCGCCCGACGCCGTTTGCTTCGGCCGCGCGCACAAGATTTTTGGCACCGCCCACATTGACATCGAAGTACAGCGAAACCGGGCGCACGTCGTCGTTGTGTTCCGCCGCCAGGTTGATCGCGCAGTCGCAGCCGACCAGCATGCGCGACAGCGCCGCGTCGTCGCGCACGTCGCCGAGCGTGACGCAATTGGGGTGCATCGCACTGGCATTTTTGTCGAAGATACGCACGTTGTGCCCGCGAACGAGCAGTTCGCTGACCAGGCGTGAGCCGATGAAGCCACTCCCGCCGACCACCACGATGTTCATCGTCTACGTTTCTCGAAAGTCGGATTGCGCTGATCGGAAACGACCGCGGGCAACGACAGGAATTGAACTGCAGAGTAGCGGGCCAATCGCGCCGACGGCAATGATGGATTGTTGAGTCCGGTCCGGCGTGATCGCGGTGCTGCTGCGGGAAATTCAGAACGGGCGGCGAAGTCTGGGTGCACAGAGTCTGTGTACTTGACTGTTCATGCGCGGCCCGCGATGGCCAGTACGTACTTGGCCACGAGTGATTCTGTCAACTTCTCGCTGTTGTGGTGATGCGCCAGATAGGCGCGACCTGCGTCGACCATCGCGGTGCGCAGCTGCGCATCTTGGGCGAGTCGTACGATTGCCTGCGCGAAGTCTCGCGGCGTGTCGGCAATCAGCAGTTCACGACCGGATTCGACTTGCAAGCCAGCCGCTGCGACCGTGGTGGCAACGACCGGCAAACCGCGCGCCCAGGCTTCGAGAATCCGCATGCGAATGCCAGAGCCAATGCGCAGAGGGATGACTGCTATGGCGCCAGCGGGAAACGCCGGCACCGCATCGGCGGGCGCAGCATGAACATCGACATAAGGCCGATTGATCGCTGCGCCGCCGTAGACATGCACACGTGTTGTGGGCAGCGCAGTGACGAGTAGTGGTGCCACTGCTTGGATAAACCAGCGCAATCCATCGGTGTTGGGCCACCAGCCCGTACTTCCAGCGAGCACTACCGCAGGAGCACCTTCGACCTGCTCGGCGGACGCGAGTGCGACCGGAAACGGCGGGCAGACCGCGTTGATTCTGGCAGCCTGCGGGTTATCGAACATCGTTCGAAAAACCAGCGCGTCGCGCTCGGTCAGTGCCACAACGCGCTCGACTCTACGCATTGCTCGCGTCTCGTCGCGGCGCAATCTGCGCGCTTCCAGCAGTAGCGGCCAGGACCAAGGCCGTGCCCGAGCAACCTGATACCACAGCGACGACTCGACATTCTGCATGCGCAACACAATGGGTGCGCGCGCGGCGCTAGCGGTACGGCAATTGGCCAATGCCTGCAATTGTTCGACATGCACGACATCGGGGCGCCACATCTGCAAACACTGGGCAACTGCGTGATCAACTGCAGCAAGTTGATGCCGGGCAACGGACAGCGAGCATTTGCGCAGCACGGCAGCGAACCCGGCGACGATCCAGCTCCGGCGCTCGACGACCACCAGCTGCGGCGTGCAAATGGATTTCAGCGCCGTGGTCATTGCTTGGGATGCGGCCGCTCCCACGGCTTCGACAGGCGCCACCAAAGTCAGCTCGTGCCCGGCTTCGGCCAGTCCTTTCATGGTCAGCCACAATGCCAGACGGCCACCATCTCGGGGCGGCCAGGGCGACTTGGTGGCGACGATCAGGATGCGCATGCAGTTGCGCAAGTTTAGTCGACAATGCTCGCGTCAAAAGTCACAATCTTGGGGATATGCGCGTCCTGTTCGTTACCAATCGCTTTCCTGGTCAGCTGATGCGCGGCGATCAACTGCGTGCCTATCAGCACATTCGGCACTTAGCGCAGCGGCATTCCATCACGCTGTTGAGTTTCGCTGCGCCCGAAGGCGACGCACGCGGTCAATCCGAACTGGAGTCCTGTTGTGAGCGAGTGATCATTGCGAAGCGGCGACCGATCGGTATGGCGCTGCGAGGCGTGCGTGCACTGTTCAGCGACCAGCCGCTGCAGGTGGCGATTTATGATTCCGTCCCCACCAGCGTCGATCTGGAAAAGTTGCTGGTCGAGGCCAGGTTTGATCTCGCGCATGTACAACTCGCCCGCCTCGGTCCGATGTTACGTCGGCTCGCGCCGCTGCCCTGCGTGCTCGATCTGGTCGATGCGCTGTCGCTCAATATGGCGCGTCGCGCCCAATTCGATCGTGTTGCGTTTGCCGCGATTGCAGGCATGGAAGCGTCGCGCCTGGTCGCCTACGAGCGCGAATTGTGCGTTGAAGCTGCGCAAGCCGCGATCTCTTCGGAGCCGGACCGGCGAGCCATCGGAGCCGACAATCTGACTCTGGTGCGCAACGGCTTCGACCTTGAGCGCTTTCCGTTTGCAGCCAGGCAGCACGGCGCAGGCGATATCGTATTCATTGGCAACCTCGGCTATTTTCCCAACATTGATGCCGCTTCCTGGTTTGCGCTTGAAGTCATGCCGCGACTTGCACAGCGTATGCCGGACGCGCGTTTGCGTTTGGTCGGCGCGCGCCCGGCGGCGCGTCTGCGCCGCATCGCCGAGCGGGCATCGAATATCGAGCTGATCGGCGAAGTCCCCGACGTGTATCCGTATTTGGCGCAGGCTAGGGTTGCCGTGGTGCCATTGCGCGCTGGTTCTGGACAGCAGCTCAAACTGATCGAAGCAATGGCAGCGGGCACGCCTGTGGTGGCCACATCTTTGTCTGCCACTGGCCTCGACGCGATCCATGAAAGGCATCTGTTGATTGCAGATGATGCGCAGAGCATGGCAGACGCAATTGTGCGCCTGTTGTACGACACCGACTTGGCCGTTCGACTCGCTGTCGCTGCACGCGAGTTGGTTGAGCGCGTTCATTCCTGGGAAAACTCGGCCAGCGATTTGGAACGCTTGTGGATCGCTGCGACGAGGAATCCGGGCACTGGCGTGCACCAATCCTTCTCGCTCGGTGCAGAATCGTCTGCGGATTGAGCTGCTAGCTGACTAGCGCAGCGGTGGCGGCGCTTCGAGTCGCCCGTCGCGCAGTTTGGATTCGAGCTGGCTGACTTGCTGCAGAAAGGATGCGCGCATCGTTTTGGGTAAGGTGTCTATAGCCGCCGGGCTGGCCCACGCACTGCGCAGATACGCGGCGTTGGCGCCCGCTTCGTCGCCAACGATGCTGCGCGCGCGACCGAGGTTCAGTGTCAGCTCGGGGCGTTCGCCAGCCTTGATTGCGGCATCGAGGACAGCAATCGCCGCGCCACCGTCGCCACGCAGGATCAGTGCAATACCTTCGAGCAAGGGCGGGCGCGGGTCGGCAGGCAACCATACGGCGGACCGACGCGCCAGAGCAGCGGCCTCGTCGACGATGCGCAATCCGACCGCGCCCCGATCGACACCGCGCAGTACGCGATCGAGTCGTTCGTTGGCTTGCCTGAGCATCCATTCTGCGCGATAGCGTGCGCATTCCGGCCACAACAGCATGGCCAGAACAAACATCGCCAGCGCGCGCAGCACCAGCGTCATGGCAGCACTTCGCGCTGATCGGCGAGCAACCGCCAGCCACGGCCGCAGGCGAGCAACAGCAGTACTGCGGTGAATGGGACCTGCAGCGGAAACCAAGCCAGCGCCGCTACCGCCCCGCAGGCGATGACGCCGACCACGGCCAGCACTTCGGTCGGTCCGGGTGAACTGGCCAGGCGCAGCAAGGCAATCAACATCGTGCCGAGCGCCAACAGCAACGCCAGCAGTGTCGGCACACCCATTTCGGCGGCGAGTTGCAAGTATTCCTGATGGGCATAGACGAAGGCATTCGCGGTCGGTGGCGGAAGCAGTCGAGCCTTGACTCTGATCTCCGCGCGCAGCCGATGTCGCTGTGCCTCTGCGGCATAGCTGCCGGGGCCGAATCCGGTCAGCGGCCGTGCACGTACCATTTCAACCGCAGCCGCCCACGCGCCGAGTCTATAAGTGGTGATGCGCTGATAGTCCGCGACGCCCGAGATTGGCAACGCAGACCAAGTGACGTTGCGAATCGAAGGCACGAGTGCTGCACAGGCTGCACATAGCACAGCGCCAGCGCCAAGCGCGACGATCCAGCGGGTACGCCAGCGCACTGCCAGAATGGTCAACGCGCCAGCAGCGAACGCGACGGCGCTGGTCAGCTGTCGATTGATAGCGATGGTAGCCACGCAGAGTAGGCAAACTACCAGCGCGAGCAGACGGTGTCGGCGGTGTTTGGCATTGAGCATAAATGCCAGTGCGCCCACGCCGGTCAACGCACAGGCAAGCGCGACATAACCCTCATTGCCAAGAAGTGCGCCGGTCGCATAGCGGCCGCCCAGTTTCACCATGGGAATCGGCAGCTGTGTGCCCGTTGCCTGCAGTAGTGACAGCACCGCGTTGACTGTCACTGCCAGCGCAGCAATCCCCAACAACCGGCTGCCCGCCGGACCGTCGAGAGCGCGCGAAGCGCCGAGCGGCAAGAACAGCGCGAACACGCAAATCGTGCGCAATGACGCCCAGGCCGAAGCCTGTGCCGCTGACGTCCATGCAGAAACCCAGCATCCGAGCGCCGCCAGCAGCACGAACACCACGATGAGTTGGGCAGCGCGCGACCAACTGCGCCACTGCGGGAACTGCGCCTGTTTGACCAGCGCCGCGCCGCCCAAAACCGCCGCCAACATCGCCACAAACCGCTTGGGCGCATCGAAACCCGCGTGCGCGAACGGATCCAGCAACCAGGCGCTGCCGAGCACGGCCAGACCCAGGCACCAGACGATCAGGCGATCGGACTTGTCGGGCACGGTGGACGTAACTGGCGGTATCGCATTGGATCTGCCGAATTCAATCGCGGACATTGCTGACCTTACGTGCGATCAACTGCTTCGCAAGTGCCAAGTGAGGAATCCGCCGCCACTCTGGCATTCGAAGGCGCCGGTGGCAGCATCCTCGCCAGCGTAGCTTACGATCAATTCCCACTGGCCATCGCCGTCAAGGTCGGCTACCTCGCTATCGAACACCTGACAGTTCTGCATTTCGGGTGGCGAGCCAAGCCCTGGATCGCTTTGCGTCGCGCCATGAAAACCTACTGCCGTGCCGCGCGCGCTCAGTTCTGCCGTTGCATTGGGTTCAATGGCGAAAATCATGATGCCGCCCTGTTGACGAAGCGCAATCAATTCGTCGTGGTCATCGTCGTCAATGTCCGCGATGCTGAGCGATACCACCGGGTCCTTCGAATACTCGCGCCATAGCGTTACGCTGGTTTCGGTGCGGTCTGCTCGCCGCATCACAACGTGCAGCGCGCTGCAATATCCATTCTCGGCGACGGTACGCGAGGCGTTCACTACTTCGTCGCGACCATCGCCGTCAAAATCGTGCAGTGCCACTGCTGTCACCGCAGCAGCACGCGGCAGCGAGCGCAATTCTTGCGAAGAAAAAGTTTCCGAGTCGCCGACTTGCAACAGCAGCCGAGCGCCCACGAACTGGGTGCCGATCATCGCGTCCGGCATGTGGTCGCCGTTGATGTCGCCGACGGCGAGGGCATCGCCGAACGAATGCAGGGCATTGGTGGGTTCGGTACGTTGCCAATATCCACCGCGATTGAGGAACAGCGCCAACGCCTCGCCCGACATGGCGCCGGTGCTGAAGCGTGAGGGTCCCTCGTTCAGAGCCAACAGGTCGGGCTTGCCGTCGCGATTCCAATCGATGACGGCGATCGCGCGCGATGAAAATGTCTGTTCGTTCGGAAACTCGCCCGGCTGGCGCAGAGTCAGCCCCTCGCCCCACGGCGCATAGTGTCCACCGGCTTCGTGGATCAGCGTAGCCAGGCCGCGCAAGTGCGACGAAAACGCGATGTCGATGCGGCCGTCGCCGTTGAGGTCGGCTGCTTTGATGTCGCCATAGTCGTAGGGTAGCGGCGGAAAATGTGCCTCACTCCAAACCTCGAAATGCCCGGCGCCATCACCCAGAAAAATAAACGGTTGAGCGCGGCCTTTGCGCGGTGGACCGTGCAGTAGGTCAACGTGGCCATCAGCGTTCATGTCGGCCAGATCGAATCCGTCTCGCCACTGGCCTGCCTTGGGCAGGCCGCTATCGAATCGCTGCGCTTTGATGCTCGCCGATCGCGACAACTTGATCGGAGCGCATTGCGCCTGCGCCAACTGCTCGGCACTCGGCTGTGGGTACCCGGCATCGCGCGATACATGCGCGCAGGATGCGATGAGTGCACCCAACGCGATCGCGGCGAAGCTCCGGATCGATCGGAGCTTCACCCGGGCTGCAAACGTCATTCGCCTAGAATACGGCTGCGGCGCAGTCCAATGGCGCCCATGACGAGCGTCAATCCTGCGATCAGCAGCAGACCCAATGGACCCAGTGCCGGCACCGGCCGCAACACGCCCTGAACCTCGTTCGGAGTGAACTCCAGGTCGTCGTAGGCGCTGCTGCAGCCAGTGTCTGCGGGGAAATCAACCAGCAAATCGAAGTCGTTGTCGATGCCGTCTGAGCAGGAGCGCAAGAGTGAGTCGGCCAGTTCGTTCAGGTCGGTGCCGTCTACGCAGCCCGGATCAGGCCCGAAATTGGCCAGGCCATCCAGATCGTTGTCGTTGGGGAAGGTGCCACCGCTGCCATCCGGCGAAACATCCAACAACGAACAGTCAGGTCCTTCGAACTCATCGCGGGCGCTCAGACATCCGGTCTCGAGCGGGAAATCGGTCAACCCATCGGCATCGTTGTCGCGGCCATCGCCGCATTGCGCGGTGAACTCACTGGTGTCCGACGCCGCAGTGCAGCCAGGGTCCGCAGGGAAATCGATCAGACCATCGCCATCCTCGTCGAGGCCGTTATTGCACTGTGGATTCTCTTGGTTGGACGTGGCACTGGCACAGCCCGGATCAGCGGGGAAATCGATCAGGCCATCGGCATCATTGTCGAGCCCGTCCATACAGATGGGGTTGCTTTCGTTGTTGTCGAATGCCGCGGTGCAGCCCAGGTCTGCCGGGAAGTCGATCAGCAGATCGACGTCGTCATCAAGGGTATTGTTGCACTGCGGATTTTCAATGGAAGACTGCGCAGATTGGCAACCCGGATCGGCCGGAAAGTCGACGCGCCCGTCAAGATCGTTGTCGATTCCATCGTTGCAGATGTCGTCGATCTCGTTGTTGTCGGTGGCGCTGGAGCAACCGCGATCTGCTGGAAAATCAGTACGGCCATCCAGGTCGTCGTCGATACCGTTTTGGCAGAGCGCGGTTTCCGTTTGGTCGTTGGGATTGGTGCAGCCCGGATCAGCGGGGAAATCGATCAAGCCATCGCCATCGTTGTCGAAGGTGTCGCGACAGGCTGGCTCTATCGCGTTCTCGGTCGGGTCGCGCAGGTTGGCGCATTCGGGATCGGCTGGGAAATCGATAAGGGTATCGCCATCGTTATCGACGCCGTCGCCGCATTGCGGATTTTCCGAAAGGCCGTTCGCCGATTGACACTGCGTGTCGGCCGGGAAATCGATGCGGGTGTCGCCATCGTTGTCGATGCCGTCGGAGCACTCGGGAAAAGCACCGAATGGCAAGGTAGACTGGAATTCGGTTATGGGCGTCAGTGGCCAAGCCCCGGTCTGCCCTGCACTCCCCGCGCTGGACGTCAGCACGTGACTGACATGACCCTGATTGAGGCTGTTGAACGGCGCGCTGGCCACCGGCAGGCCCAAGTCGTAATGGACGAAGCCGAGCGTGAACGGCACCGCGGCCTGCGCGGAATTGGCGAGGTCAACGGACTGAGTAGCGTAGGGCAGCCGAGCCGCCGCACGGGACAGCGAAACCTGTTCCTGGTGGTCGAAAGCTACCACCGGATTGTTGCCCAAACCGTTGGGTGGGGACGCGCAGGCGAAGGGTGACACCAGGCCGGGGTCGCGCCAGACCTGCGCCACTGTGCCATCGATCACGCCTGTGAGCGAGTACCGGCCCATGTACGACTGTGGCAGCGCTTCGCGATTGTCCGCGCCGCTGCCGGCAATGCGGCGTCCGTAGAATGTGTAGTCAGGACCCACCATGGACGGCGTGCCATCGGTGGCGGGATCGGTGGCGCTGGCTTCGATATGCACCAGTGTGTCGCCATAGGCCGTGCCGCGGGTTTGACTGAAAGTGGACTGTTCGCCCCACAACACATTGTTGTTGGTAGCGATGCCGGTGCCGCCAAGCATGAAGTAACCGGCATCACCGGGTACCAGGTTGGTACACGAACTGACCACGTCGACGGTGACATAACCACGCGCATGGCCATCGCCGTAGGCGACCCCGGCGCACTGTCCGGCGAAAGTCGAAGACGCGAGGCCAGTGTGCGCGTTACGCAATCCGGTAATTTGCGTTGGGGTCAGGTTGGCGGGCGGTAGTTGGCCAGCGCAGCTTGCTGCAAAACCACCCGCTGTGGACGGAGGTAACGTGCCGGAGACGATCAACTCACGCAGATCAATCTCGGCCACATCATAGCCGCCCAAACGCAGATTGAAGTTGAGGCTGGGCACGCCGCGGTCGGTCCACAAGGTGACGTGCGCGAGCACTTCCGTTGCCGACGAGTTGCCGACCGTGAAAACGGTACGCGCGCCATTGCTGTTGACGGTGTCGACATCGAAGTAGGGCAGCAACAAGGTGGCCGCAGGTACGGCATCGATGCTGGTGATCGCGGCTTGGGTCGGCAGTGCGACGCAGAGCAGGGCAAGGCTGAGTAGCTTTTTCATGGGATTGTTCTCTCAGCTCACGGAATGACGGGATCGGCGCCGGTGGCGGCGTTACCGAGTTGGATGCCGGGCACCGAATAGCCCATCGCGCTGGTTGAAGGCGCGCCGCGCGGAACCTGACGGAACGTCAACCAGGATTGGCGTATCACGCCCGGGCTCGCATTCAGATTGGCAAACAACCAACCCAGTGGTTGCGACAAGGCCAGTGCACCCGCACCAGCGGTGCTGCCAGTTGCATACGGGAACAGGTTTCCAGTCGGATTGCTGACCAGCGTGCCCGCGTCATTGAACACCGACAGGTGGCGTTGAGCCAGCGGAAACACTGCAGGTGTAGTGCCGCAGGCAAACGGCGCCACGACGCTGCCGGGGTCGCGCCAATAGTCGACGTCGGTGCGGGCTGAAGCATAACGTGCAGCCCAGGCAGTGGGCAGCGGCTCGCGATTGTCAGCCGCGTTTGAGCCACTCAAGCGGCCGTAGAAGGTTTGATTGCCGGGCGTAGTAACCAGGGGATCAGCGCCGTTGGCTTCGATGTGCACTGCGACTTCGGCCAGGAAGCGGCCGCGTGCACGATCAACAATTACATAGTCACCGAACATGACGTTCTGGTTGGTGGCGTCGCCACCGCCGCCATTGACAAAGTACCCTGCTTGCCCAGGTTTGCGCTGGGTGCAGTTGTTGACGGTATCCACAGTGACGTAACCGCGCGCGATGTTGTCACCGTAGTTGCGCCCGCCACACTGCCCACCGAGATACTCGGCCGACGCGCGACCGGTGTGCGCCTGGACGATCGTCGCGCTGAGCAAACTGGCCTGCGGTTCGGGAATCGAACCGTTGCAGCTGGCAAAATTGATGTCCTGCGAGACCGGTCCTTGTGGACTTATGGTGTCGGTCGGATCCTGGCCATCGCTGGCGGTGACCGGCGTGAAACGCCGCCGGAACATATCGGCCAGATTGATGGTGGTCTGGTCGTAACCAGTGAGATAGACGTTGAAGTGCGCGGTCGGCACGCCATAGTCGGTCCAGAACGTGACGCTGCCCAACACCGCAGTAGCGCTGGCGTTCTGGATAGTCAACACGGTACTGACCCCTTGGTCGCTCGCGGTATCGACTTCGAAATGCGGGAACAGCAGGGTGGCCCCCGGGACCTGATCGATGACGCCAATTCTGGCGCTCACGGTGGTTGACAACACGGCGAGCACGAGCCCGACCAGTACACGAAAAATCATACGCGCCCCCTTGGCAAACACATTTTGATGGTCCCCACGACCGCTACTTGCAGCAGCATCGCCGAACTTCATGACGATTGACATCGAGAATAGCACTGTGCACCCGTCAGCAAGCAACGGAAATTGCGGTCTGCATCAGCGCCGCTAAAAAACCCTGCGGCGCGGTACAGGGCCTATCTCGAAGGCTTGTCCGGCAGCGCCACTGACAGCTCCAGCAACTCATGGCCGCCCTCGTGACTGAGTTTGACCTGGATCGCGTCCGGGTCGACGTTTACATATTTTTTCAATACCTCGAGGATTTCTCGACGCAGCGTGGGCAAGTAGTCGGGGGCGCCGCGTTGCTGGCGTTCCTGGGCAACGATGATGCGCAGTCGCTCCTTGGCGACGGATGCGGTATTGGTCGGGCGTGGCTTGAGGAAATCAAAGATACCCATATCAGCCTCCGAACAGACGCGACAGAAAACCCTTCTTCTGCGCGTCGACAAAGCGCATCGGCAGGCTGTCTCCCAGCAAGCGCCCGACCGCGTCATCATAGGCGCGGCCAGCATCGGATAGAGCATCCAGGATCACCGGGGTGCCGGCATTGGATCCGGCCAGCACGCTTTCCGATTCGGGTACTACGCCGAGCACGTCAAGACCGAGAATTTCCTGCACATCGGCAACGCTCATCATGTCACCACGTTCAACCCGAATCGGGTTGTAGCGGGTCAGCAGCAAGTGCTGTTCGACGCGGGTGGTACCGATCTCGGCGTGGCGCGTCTTGCTCGCCAGCAGACCGAGGATGCGATCGGAATCGCGCACCGAGGACACTTCGGGGTTCACCACAACGATGGCGCGGTCGGCGAAGTACATCGCCAGGAATGCGCCCTTCTCGATGCCCGCCGGCGAGTCGCAGACGATGTAGTCGAAGTCCATATCCTTGAGGTCGTTGAGCACGCGCTCCACGCCCTCTTTGGTCAGCGCGTCCTTGTCTCGCGTTTGCGATGCCGCGAGCACAAACAGATTGTCGTAGCGTTTGTCCTTGATCAACGCCTGCTTGAGTGTGCATTCGCTGTGGATGACGTTGACAAAATCGTAGACCACGCGGCGTTCACAACCCATGATCAGATCGAGGTTGCGCAGGCCCACGTCGAAATCGATCACCACGACTTTCTTGCCGCGTTTGGCCAGCCCGACCGCGACGCTGGCGCTGGTCGTGGTCTTGCCGACGCCGCCCTTGCCCGAGGTGATTACAATAATTTCTGTCAAGGCGAATACTCCGTTGCGGTAAGTGGTAGAGATCGGGATCGATAAAGACAATGTCGGTTGAAAAACACCGCTGGATGCACAGCCAAAGTCATTTGAGTGCTGCCAGCATCAGCTTGTCGTCTTCCAGCCAGGCCTGTACCGTCTTGCCACGCAGCGCAGCGGGCATGTCCTCGAAGACGCGATACTGACCGGCGATGGAAATCAATTCTGCTTGAAAGTTTTGACAATAGATGCGCGCGCTGCGGTCGCCTTGCGCCCCTGCCAGCGCGCGCCCACGCAGCGTGCCGTAAATATGGATCGACCCATCGGCAATGACTTCCGCACCGTTGCCAACCATCGCGGTCAACGTCAGGTCGCGGCCGCGCGCGTACACCTGCTGGCCGGAACGCACGGGCTCGGTGTGGTGCTGGCCGGCAGGCTGCGGCGTGGGTTCGGTCGCGGCGATCACTGTTGCCGCGGACGGTGCGACTTCGGCCTGGGTTGCTGGTAGTTCCACCGGCGAGCGCAATCTGGCAAACAGCGCCAGATCGAGCGAGCGCGCCAGCGCGTCGCTCTCGGCAGTCGCGTGCACCAATCCGACCGGCAGCATGCCGGCTTCTCGTACTGCGACGATCACCGCACGCAGCGTGTCGACATGCGGCACTGTGGGCAACTGTCCCAGATCCAGCACCAGAGGTGCCGAAGTAAACAACTGCGGTGCCGCTTTGACCTTGTTGTCGAGCTCCGCCCACACCGCGGCCGGATCGACCGACCGTAGTGTGAGTTGGGCGATGCCCAATTGACCGAAACGAAGTTCACTCATCACTGCGCGTGTGTTGCCCTTGACCGCGCCAGCGCCAGCGCGCGTCGGTAGCGGCGGCGTCGCGAACAAGTCGTAGCGGGCAGTAGAAGTGTCGGTTGCAACAGTAAGAGCACCGGGTTCCGGTGGATTGCGTAGGCGCACGATATCAGCTGGCAGAAATCCAGCGAGCACCTTCGCCGACTACGATCAAAAACGCAAGTAGACCCTGCCCGACTCTTTGGTCAGTTCGGTCCACATAGCGTGGATCTGCCCCACCGCTGATTGAAGTCCCGACCGGAACCGCCTGGAGCATCCGAGTGGGGCGAGCGCCCACCCGGATTCCAAGTGCCGTCAGCGACTGCGCAAATGCGTCAGGGCGTACCCGATCCCGCGCTCGCCGGCGCAGCTTTCGTCGTCGCCGAATCCGTTGCCGGCAACAGCAGCTCGGTCGCGATGTGGCTCACCCCGAGTGGATTGGTTGGATCAAAATTGTGGCATCCAAAGCAGTTGGGTATAGCCGACGTGGGGCCCTGCTCGTAGGTCTCCATGGTCATATTGGCAAGTTCGAGCGAACCGCGCTGCGGACTGTTCGCGTTGGCCGGTCCTTGCGCGCTTGGCACCGGCGGCGGCGCGCCCGAAGCTGCGCCATTTTTGGTCCACAATCCGCCGACCATCTCGTAGTTCTTCCAGACCGCCATCGGGTTGCCGACAGGCAACTGCGTGATCATGCCGGTGGGACCGACCAGCGCCGCGTTGAGCTGCTGGATTGCGGCAAGATTTGCGGCATTATCATTTCCGTTGACCGAAGTGCCCGGCTCGTTTCCATTCTCATACAAACGACAGATTTCGTCCGGCGCGCTGGTCGGCGGCGGCGGCGATGCGCCGCCGGTGGGCGGATTATTGAAGTCAAACGAGGCGCAGTTTGGACTGATCGTGCCGCCCGTGGGCTGCGGATTGTCGGCAAGGCATTGCGCCGCCGCATCACTGGTCAACGACCAACCCGAAGTAGCGCTCGAGCCATCGCACAATGGCGCATTGGTCTTGTGCTCGAACGAGGCCCAGATCATTTCTGGATGCGCCGAGGTCCAGTTCACCAGATGAAATCCCACCAGTCCCAGCGTGACGTTTTGCGTGCCCGTGCCGACCGGAATGTCGGCATTCATCGTGTAGTAAGTAGCGTCAGGGCCAGGCAACACGCGCCACGCTGTTTTGATTTCCATGGTGCCGGCAACGAAGCCCGCCGAGGTCGCCTGACACTCTTCCGGCGAGTACCACATGTTGTAGTACAGAATATTCCCGGCCTGATCGTAAAGCGGATTGCCGTCGGCCTGTTCGGTTTCAAAATCGATTGGCTTGGCCATTCGAAATGCAACCAGCTTCGCCGCTGCCTTGCGGCCGCTGAGTGCGTTCTGCGCACATTGATTGGTACCGCCATTGGGATCGGCGATGCGGTTGGTTTCAAAAACTCGATCGCCGCTTGGATCAGCGGCATTCGCCGGTGACACCTGGGCCAGAAACCACTGCCACGAAAATTGATAGAAGTCGCAGAAGCTCTCGGTGGTCGCCACCTCAGCGGGTTCGGTCGGATTGGTTATCCAACTGGAGCTTGCCGCGCACGTGGCCGCAGCCGGCACTGGCGCCACCGCAACATCAGGCTTGGGCAAAGCATCGCTGGGTTTGTCGGATCCTGAGCAACCGAACAGTGCAACCATCAGCAGCGCCTGCACCGAATTACCTATCGGTCGAACAGACGTGGGACCAGTCAACGAGGGACGCTTGGACATCGGGTTTCTCCGTGGCAGCGAGGCGAGAGGTTGAACTGCGGAAGCGGCGCACCTTGAGCAGACCGGGATCGTCATTTGCGCTGACGTGATCACGTCGGAATCGCCCGGAGCGCACCCCCGCAACCGGATCTCCGCCCGCTACCCCCACCCACTCGCACCCGAGGATCGCATCGGTGAAAGGTCGCGACTACCTGTCGGATTCATCAGGTGTCACCTGTGGTCGCCTGCGATAGCCTCGCTTGGTCGATCGTCACCGCGCGACGCCGATGCGCCAACGCCGCAGCCAAGCGCACCGCGTGTCGTCAGCGTGGACTTCATCGGCATTGCCGTGGCCCTGCCTGCCAAGCCCCTGATTGGCAACAGCAGTCACGGCTTTTTTTTGGCAGCGGTTTCCGATCGGGTGGAAGTTGGCTCTTCGGGGAGGGAGACGCCAGCGTTCGCCCGGTCGGAGACCCCTCAGGTGCGCACGGCAGGCTACCGTCCCTGCTGCGCTGCTCCGGCCCAGCCGTCTTCCGCACAGTCCTGCGAAACACGTATCCTTTATCAGTTCGTTGCATTCGAACCATCCATGGTGCAGCGACCCGGCCGCGCGTCGAGCATGTGTTGCTGGGCGCAGCACATGAGCGCTCGACTTCACCCATGGCTGGGCGTTTTCGTTCGGTGACGATCGCTTCGTTCATCCCTCGTGGCAGGCTACCGTCCCTGGTGCGCTGCTCCGGCCCAGCCATCTTCCGCACAGTCCTGCGAAACACGCATCCTTCATCAGTTCGTTGCATTCGAACCATCCATGGTGCAGCGACCCGGCCGCGCGTCCCTGCGCGGCGTGAGTCGAGCATGTGTTGCTGGGCGCAGCACATGAGCGCTCGACTTCACCCATGGCTGGGCGTTTTCGTTCGGTGACGGTCTCTTCGTTCATCCCTCGTGGCAGGCTACCGTCCCTGGTGCGCTGCTCCGGCCCAGCCATCCATGGCTGGGCGTTTTCGTTCGGCTGACGATGCCTGAGGGCATCGTCAAGCGCCTCACTCAAACCCATCGGAAAAAAGGGCGTTTAGGATTTCATCGTCGATGGTCAGAAACACGTCGGTGCTGGTGTTGGTGTCGCCTGCGACCAGATTGGAAGCAGCCGAATCGAAGGCGATGAAGTAGCCATCGCTACTCAGATCCATAAATGTGCCGGAGCTGGCGTTGCCATTGTCGTTGCTTGGCGTGCTGCTCAGGCGATAGAGGAAGCCGGTACTGCCGCGATACAGGTACGCCTGCTGCCCAACACCGATGATCGAACTGCTGCATTGCATGATCACGTCAGCGAGGTTGCTGACCCGCGGGTCTTCGCAGGACGCAACCTGGGGCGGTAGCGGCACGCTGCCAAGGGTGTCGGCGATACGGTCGCGCAACCAGATGCCGCTGCCGCTGGCGCCGGGACCATTCGAGGCGAATGAGCGGAACACGATGAAGCGCGCGTCCGCTGAAATCGAAGCGAATTCCGAACTGCTGTTGAAGGGCGTGCCGTTGACCAGCCGACTGACCAATGTAGTCGTGCCCGCGCTACGGTCGCGCAGAAAAATGTCGCCGATGCTGGTGGCCCCACCAATCGTCGAATTGGCGTTGAACACCACGAAGCGGCCATCCGCCGACACCGCGCGATTGGAAAGCCGGAAACTGAACCCGGTGATCGGCACCTCGTTCGAGTCGACGCTGACACGTTCCGGTGGTGCGCCGAGTGCATCGACATTGGCAATGAAAATGTCCGGAGCATTGTTGGTATCCACCGCCACCAGGTTGGAAGCGTGCGACAGGAACGCGACGAATTGGCCGTTCCCAGAGATGGACGGATATTGAGATGCGCTGTTCGGAGCTACCCCGCCCAAGCCGCGGCTCACCAGTGTTGTATCGAACCCCACTTCATTCTGCGGCAACGCAAATGCCTCGCCGAGGAACACATCGGCCTGGCCCGAATCGTTGCCGCCGAAGTTGGTGGCCAGGCTTTCGAACGCAACTCTGTTGCCGCCGCCCGAAACCGAGGGCGCAAAGCTATTGCCGTTGCCCAGGACGCTTGTCGCCAGAATGAGCGAGTCTGCCGCTGGCGTGGCGGCGCTGAGGTCATAGCGATACAGGTTGAGCCCGCCATTGGCTGGTGGGCCCAGCGTATTGGCGTTGGACATGAAATACAGAAAGCGTCCATCGCCCGACAGCGCCGGATCACTCACAGTGCCATTGGCCTGCGCATCGGTGACCGGGTGAGTGACGCGACCCACCAGCACTGGCTGCGCCAGGAGTTGCGCAGCGCAGCAGAAAAGTAACGCGGCCGCAGCGAGTTTTCGGGAGCACGGGGACATGACGCATCCTTTTTATGGAATCCTGTCCCTTGATACGCAATAAGGTGGCTGCGTTTGTCGGCACTGTGCTGCATCACATGTCAGCTATGGCCGGTTACTGGCGTGTTTGCTGTTAGGTATACACATACGTCGGGAGCACAAACAAATGCGAGCAACGCCCATTCGAGCAAGCCATCTGCTGTTTGCCTTCGCGTTTTTGGTCGGCGCAACCGACCAAGCCGTGGTCGCCGCCGAATCCGGTCGCATGGCCGTGCAGCCGCAGGCCTACGACGTGGAAAATCGCAGCATCGTGTCGAGCGGCATTACCCGTCCGTTCGTGGTGTCGATCCCCAACCCACGCGTCGCCGGGCTGCCGCTGGTGTTTTCGCTGCATGGCGATGGCGGCAGTGGCTCCGGCATGCGCGCTGCGCTGCCGTTGGAAGCGCCGGCCAATTTCGGCGCGGTGTTTGTTTATCCCACGGCGCCGGGCAACGTCTTCGAATACTTCTCCGATCCGGGACGATCGCGCGAAGTGCAGTTCGTTCGCGATGTGATCAACGCGCTGGACATAGAGCTGGAGATTGATCGCAGCCGTGTGTTCATTACTGGCTTCAGCGGCGGAGCCACCATGGCCAATGCGCTGGGCTGTCGAATGGAGGCCGACGAGATCCGGGCACTGGGCATCCACTCGGGTTCGCTGTATCCCATCAACAACGACTTCACCTATACCGGCAATGGTGGCGTCAGCTGCGCACTGCCGGCGACGATGCTGGTCTGGGGCGTCAACGACATGACCGCGGGCGTAAGCTACGCAACGGGTCAAGGGGTCCGTGACAACCACGTCGCCACGCAGAATTGCGCCGCCAGCACGACGCCGCGTGACCCAGCCCCCTGCGTAAGCTACGACGCCTGTCAGCGGGAGGTTGCCTGGTGCGCAATTCCGGCAATGGCGCACTCGATCTGGAACCAGGCCGGCGTGGCGATCTGGGGATTCTTCGCCGCGCAGCTGCCACCAGTGGCAACGCCGACGCAGGCGATCTATGACGAACTGCTGCAGAACGGATTTCTGGATTTTTCCTGGGGCGTCGTTGATTTCAACGCAACCACCAACCCGCACGCCGGAAGCAAGGCCATCCTGTTCACTGCGCACAGCTTTCAGGGCTTGTCGTTTGCGCGACCGGCGCAGGCGGTCTCCGTAGCGGACTATCCCGAACTGCGTTTCTGGATTCGCGGCGACGCCGGCGGAGAGAATTTCAATTTCTCATTGCAAAGCGGTGCGACGCTGCACGCCGATGTGCCACTGGACCCATTCATCACCGGCGGTGCCGTGGCCGCCGGCGCCTATCGAGAAGTGCGCGTGCGTTTCGCCGACCCGCCAATTTCCTACACCGGTACGTTCGAGCGCATCAACATTCAGGACGCCAGCGGCAATGCGGCTGGCAGCCCACAAATCGTCCGCGTCGATGATGTGTTGCTGATCGGCGCGAACGCTCCGGCAAGCGGCGATTTCGCCAATGGCTTCGAGGACTGAATGCGATCCGATCGGCCCACTCAACCGCGCGGAGCGCAGCCGTCAATGCCGGGCGATGTCAGCGCGATCAGCCTGGGCGGCGTTCGGATCGGGTGATTTCACAGCGGTCCGCAACAGCAATGCGGCGGCGTACAACACCACGATCACAACACCCCAGCGCAGCGTTTCCAATGGCAGCGACTTGACGACGTACGCTGCCAGCAACACTGCCGGAACGCCTCCTATCGCCAGCCCCAGTACGACACGCAGGTCGATGCGCTCAGTACGCACAAAACGCACGCCGCTGATCGGCATGAGAAACGCGCAGGCGCCCATCATCACCGGAAACGCCGCGGTCGGATTCAGTCCCATCAGGCTCAACATGATCAACGATGGCGCATACAGTCCAATGCCAAAACTCATCAACGCCCCGAGCAGGAAATGCGCGACGACCGCAATCACAAACAAATTGGATGGCAATGCCAGCGCGCTACCACCGGCCGGCAGCATGCCCATATTTGACAACGCGTACAGCGCCGCCGCTATCAGATTGGCGTTGCCCACTACAGCTTGCACGGTGCGCACCGGCAGGCGCACGACCAGGGGTGCACCGACGGTTGCACCAGCGACGGCAGCGACGATGCACGCCACCAGCAGCCAGATGTCCACTTGAACCAAGGTGATGAAGATCAGCGCCTGGACCACGGTGGGCAGTGCATGGCCAACGTTCAACGTGGCCGGAATAAAACTGTCTGGCACCAGCTTGCGCAGT
>JANMSL010000514.1:0-2541 GCA_031389245.1 Lysobacterales bacterium
GTACTACATCTCCGACGGCACTGGCATTACCGCCGAGACTATTGGCCACAGCGTGCTGACCCAGTTCGACGGCATCCAGTTCGAGACCAATCGCATTCCATTCGTCGACACTGCCGAAAAGGCCCTGGCCGCGGCGGAACGCGTGCGCCGCGAGGGTGAGCTGAGCGGGCAGCGGCCGATCATCGTCAATACGGCCGTGGATGCGGAGCTCAACGCGATCCTCGCCGGCAGCGGCGCGTTGATGATGGACGTATTCGCGCCGTTCATCGGACCCTTGGAGCTGGAGCTCGGCACCAAGCGTCAACTGCGCGTCGGCCAGGCGCATGGCATGGTAAATTTTGCCGAGTATGAGGCGCGCATCAACGCGACCAACTACACACTGACGCATGACGATGGCATCGACCTGAACTATGGCGAGGCTGATCTGATCCTGATCGGCGTCTCGCGTTCGGGCAAGACGCCGACCTGTCTGTATCTGGCACTGCAGTTTGGCATCAAAGCAGCCAATTATCCGTTGACCCCGGACGATCTGGAGCGCGAGGAAATGCCGCAGAAACTTGCGCCCTACCGCAGCAAGATGTTTGCGCTCACTATCGATCCGGTGCGTTTGCAACAGGTACGCCAGAACCGCAAACCCGGCAGCCGTTACGCCACCATCGAGCAGTGCCGTTGGGAAGTGCAGGAAGCCGAAAAGCTGATCAAGCGCGAGCGACTGCCCATGCTCAGCACCACACATACTTCGATCGAGGAGATCGCCAGCAAAGTATTGCAGACGCTGGGCATCAATCGTCATCTGCTGTGACGCGACAGTCGCCGGCGTTTCGCCATCGTCACCGGCGGCGGTCGAATGCGCGAAACGGTCGACCCTATCGCCGCGTGCGTACGTAGAGTCGCTTGGCCAGATAAAGCAGCTTGCCGGCGAGCCCGCGATCCTGCGCCTGCAGCAGCCGGGCAATCTCGTCTTGCTGGTGGCCAATGTATTCATCGCGCTGCCGCAACATCGATTGCAGCTCCAGCAGATCCGCAGCGCTCAGGCTATGGCCGGATTGGAATCGTTCCGGCAACTGGCGCTTCACGTAGTGTGTGGTGTGTCGACCGGCAGTCAATTCGGCCGGGCGACGCATGCTGTAGAAGTAAAGCGCGATCGACTTGCGGCTGCGCCCGCGTTCCGTTTCCGGCAGGTTTATGCGGTCGAAGGCGTGCCAGCTATGCTCGGTTGTCTCGAAAATCACACAACGGTTGAACTTCGGCACCACCGAATGCTGCGGGCGATTGTCGATTTTCGGATCGTGGAACAATTCCAACGAGCCGCCCCAGTCGCGCGCCCAATCATGATTGAGATAGACGATCAGATTGAGGCGTCGGTGCCAGCGCTCGCTGGGGTGATAGTTGAAGTCGATATGCGGATCCAGCGTCGCACCGTGCCGGTTGTCGTGGATGCCGCCGCCAAGATAGAACGGATCGTAAAGCAGCTCGGGAATGTCGGTGATGGCACCGATCAGATCAAGAAACGGCTGCGATTGAATCAGCTCGTCGAGCGCGATGTAGTGGTGGCCCAGTGCGCGAACGCGTTCCAGCGTTGATTTGTCACCGGGCTTGCCATCATCACCGACACGATTGCCTTGCTCGAACACGGGGAAGGCGAGCAACAGCGCGTCGGCAAACGCGGGTGTTAGAAAGTCATCGATCAGCACATGGCGGAACGGCTCGGCTGCGACGAAACTTTGGCGAAAGGACGGTGCCTGCGCAACAACTTGAGGATTGAGCAACGACAAACCTGCGGACATCGAGTTCTCCGTGACGATGCCTGGTATTGACGATCCGTACGCCGAATTCAACTCACGCTTGCTCAAGTTGAATCATCGTGATCGCACGTGCGCGGCAAGAAATCTGGGTCAGGCCCGGCGCACGGCCTTCGACTATACACGAGCGATGCGAAAGCGGGCAGGCTGGCGCAATACGGGTGGCTTGTTATCCTGCACTCATGCAAACGCAACTGGTCTCGCGCCAATTCAATCGTCCCAGCCGCTTTTCGTGGCTGATGGGGATGTATGCCGAGAACTACTGGACCTTGACCCGATTGTTTGGCGTGCAGCAGTTGTTTCCAGGGGCGTACCGGTCTGAAGGCGACGTCGGCATGCCCATCGTCATTGATGTCGTGGAGCGCGCCCCGTATACGCTGGAGATGAAGCTGTCTTACGCAATCATCGACGCCAGCAGTGGCAATCCTGACCCCTCAGCGCATGTACGCTTCTATTTCGACGCGCGAGTGGCCGAAGTCACCGCATGTCATGAGGGATCGCGCATTGAGGATGTGCTGGGCCGCGATGCGCGCTGCGAAGACGTCATCCGTCATCGACTGCGCATGAACGCATTTTTGGGCAAGTGGCTTGCCTACCTCGAGCAGAGCGGTCACTCACGCTTTGGGTTGCATCGCTGCGATCAGATTGATCGCGTGCAAGCGGACCAGGTGCGAACGGACTAGGTGCGAACGGACTAGGTGCGAACGGACTAGGTGCGAACGGACTAGGTGCGAACGGA
>JANMSL010000173.1:0-3243 GCA_031389245.1 Lysobacterales bacterium
TTTCAGCTCCGCCGCGACCGTTCAAAGGGGCAACAGCCTGATTGCGCGTGCTTTTGCGGTCGAGAAGCTCGCGCTCGAAATGCAAACGGGTTTGCGTGCGTTTCAGTTGACGAGATCCGAGGACTTTCTCGAACCCTGGGACAAAGCCCGCACGAAGGTGGACCCGGCCTTCAATGACCTCAACTCGCTCGTCGCGGACCCCGCGCAGCGGACGCGAGCGACCAGTCGCGGTACCAGACGGTTTTTGCTCGCGAGCCGGGTGCCGTGGCCGCGCCTACCGCCGGTCTGCATTTCGATGACGCGCTATTGGCGCAGTTGACAGCGGCAGGCGTGCAGTTCGGCCATATCACCTTGCATGTCGGTGCCGGCACCTTTCAGCCGATGCGCGTGGACAGCCTGCACGACCATCGCATGCACAGTGAGTGGCTGAACGTGGGAGCGGAACTTTGCGACAAGCTTCGTCGCACGCGCGCCGCCGGCGGACGCGTCATTGCGGTGGGCACCACCGTGGTGCGTGCGCTGGAGTCAGCGATACGCGATGGCGAGGTGCGTCCTTTTGCCGGTGAGACGCGCATCTTTATTTTCCCCGGTTACGTTATCCGCAGTGTCGACGCGCTGCTGACCAATTTTCACTTATCGGAATCGACCTTGCTGATGTTGGTATCGGCATTCGCGGGACGCGAACGTGTGCTGGCGGCATACCGGCACGCGGTCGCCGTGCGCTATCGATTCTTCTCCTATGGCGATGCGATGTTGATTATCCCGCCGCACCCGGTAAAAGATGGAAACCTGCATGCGCTTTGAATTTCTCGGAAAATCGGCGCGTGCACGCCGCGGTCGCCTGCATTTCGATCGCGGCGCAGTCGAGACGCCGGCCTTCATGCCGGTCGGCACTTACGGTTCGGTCAAGGGACTCACACCGGAGCATATCCACGCGATCGGTGCCGAGATCATCCTGGGCAATACCTTTCATTTGTCGTTGCGTCCGGGAATCGACGTGATCGCGGCGCATGGAGGTCTGCACGATTTCATCGGCTGGAATCGCCCGATACTCACCGACTCCGGGGGCTTTCAGGTATGGAGTCTGGCCAAGCGACGCAAGATCACCCCGGAGGGCGTGCATTTTGCGTCGCCGGTGGACGGTGCCAAGGTGTTCCTGTCGCCGGAAGTGTCCATGCAGATTCAGCGTGCGCTGAACTCCGACATCGTGATGATCTTCGACGAATGTACTTTGTACCCGGCCAGTGAGCTTGAAGCGCGCGCCTCGATGGAACTTTCACTGGCCTGGGCCGAGCGCAGCAAAACTGCATTTGAAGGCAATCCGAACGCGTTGTTCGGCATCGTGCAGGGCGGCATGCATCCGCACCTACGCCACAAGTCCGCTGCGCAGTTACGCGAAATCGGGTTTGATGGCTATGCGATCGGTGGGCTCAGCGTCGGCGAGCCCGCTGCAGAGCGCGAGCATGTGCTCGACGAGACCCTGCCGCATCTACCCGATGATCGACCGCGATACCTGATGGGCGTGGGCCGGCCGGAGGATATTGTCGAGGGCGTGCGCCGCGGTGTGGATATGTTCGATTGCGTGATGCCCACACGCAACGCGCGCAATGGACATCTGTTCACGCGCTTTGGACAAGTGCGAATCCGCAACGCGCGCTACCAGATGGACACCACGCCGATCGATCCGGACTGCATCTGCTACACCTGCCGGCATTTCACTCGTGCTTATCTGCGGCATCTGGATCGTTGCGGCGAGATGTTGTTCTCGACCCTGGCAACGATCCATAACCTGCATTACTACCAGGAGCTGATGGCCGACATCCGAGCGGCAATCGATGTCGATCGCTTTGCAGCATTCGCTGAGGAGTTTTATCAGGCGCGGATGTAGTCAGCGACAGGGACCCGAACCGGAACCCGCTTTCTTCGGCAATTCAGTTGCGCGCCTTGAAACCCTGGGCACACAGCTCCATGTCTGCGCAGTGAATGACGAGGAAGCGAGCGCGCTCAGTCGATGGCAACGCCAGCGCCTGCTCAAATAGTTCTCGCATCCATGTTGCAGGCGTGGGTTCCCCAGAATTGCATCGCTTTTCGGCTGAATACTATGAACGCCGTGTGGCGTCCGATCAAGCCGTGCGCGGACCTCTCAGGATCGCGCACCAGACCTGTGGTTTCCAGTGTCGATCCCAGGCCAGAACGCGCGAATTGGTTGGCGGCCATCGCCTTTAACCGTGCATAGACGGCTGAAAACTATTCGCGCGTAGTTTCGATGTCTACCGCGGTCTCAGTTTGGCTTCAGGCGATTGTGGGTGCATGCGGTTCAGCGTGATGTCGGTAGATTGGCCACGGGTCCAACTCGGCAGCAAGCAGAATCGGGATAAGGTATCGTAACTGGCTTTGATTTTCCCATTTCAGGAAAAGAATCACTGATGACTCAAGCACTTGAACTTGCCGAATCCCGATTGCTCAAGCCGGGCGGTCTGGACATGAACGACCTCGATCGTGTCTTCGCGCGTCTGATGGGGCCCAGCGTCGACGCGGCAGATCTTTACTTTCAGCATTCGCGGACCGAGAGTTGGGTGCTGGAGGATGGCATCGTGCGCGATGGCGCCCATTCGATCGAACAGGGCGTCGGTGCGCGCGCCATCAGTGGCGAGAAGACCGGCTTCGCCTACTCCGATGAAATCGTACTGCCTGCGCTGCTGGATGCTGCTGGCGCTGCGCGCGCGATTGCCAACAGTGGCAACAACGCGCAGGCCCGGAGTCTGGCGCGGGTCCAGGGGCGCGCATTGTATGCGCCGGTCGACCCGATCGACACGGTTCCGGTCGAGCGCAAGCTTGAGCTGATGCGCGAGGTTGACAGGTTTACGCGTGCGCTCGATCCGCGTGTGCAACAGGTGATCGTCAGCATCAGCGCCGCGGTCGATACCATTCTTGTCGCGCATAGCGACGGCACTCTGGCAGGCGACGTGCGGCCGCTGGTTCGATTCAACGTACAGGTGATTGCAGAGCAGGGTGGACGTCGCGAAACCGGTGCTGCCGGCGGTGGCGGTCGCATCGACTATGCTGAACTCCTAGAGGGTGATTTTCCGTTTGCGCAGGCGCGCGAAGCAGTGCGTCAAGCCCTGGTCAATCTCACAGCAGAAGATGCTCCCGCGGGTGAGATGACCGTGGTGCTCGGTCCGGGCTGGCCCGGCGTGCTTCTGCACGAAGCGGTCGGACATGGCCTGGAAGGGGACTTCAACC
>JANMSL010000203.1:0-3232 GCA_031389245.1 Lysobacterales bacterium
CGTCGAGCAGGCAGGTGATGTCGTGCAGGGTTTCTCCCCTGGCCGCGCCGCCGACACCCATTTCGAGTCTGAGCCGCTGGCAAATCTTCGGGCGTTGCTGTGTCCAGATCTCTTGCAGCGTATCGCTGACCAAACTCGGATGATCGAGCAGCGGGATCGGCGGCGCCTGATCGATGGTCAGCGGATTCCACGCCTGCAAGAAGACGCGAGCGCCGGTTGCCGCGTGCGCATTGATTGCACCGGCGAGTAAGCCGAGGCTGGAAACGAAAAGTAACGAACGGCGAGTCATTTTCGATTGCACGCAAAATCTCCTGTAACTGCGGCTGATCTGGGTGCGGATGCACCCACGCGGCCTGCGTTCATTCAAAGCAACAGGAAACGGTGCGATCCACGGACATGACCATCAACTGCCATTTATCAATCGTTGCTGCGGGCGCCTCAGTGCGCACCGGCATAGACCATCTCGAATGTCAGCGCTGCGCGTGGTTGGTTGGCAGTCAACACGACCCGTCGTTCACCATCCGCGATGCTGCGCCGCTGCTGTCGTCCCGGCCGCGGTTGACTGCCGTCGAGCCACACGTCGCTGGCGGAAGTGCGGTGGCCGGACATTGCCACGCGCACGGTAACGGGTTCGTCGTGCGGCACGTTGGAAATGACATACTCGCAGACATAGCTGTCGTTCCGCTTGCGCATGGGAAGGCCCGAGGTGAACCCGACTAACCCATGTTGCTCAGGGTCCTGCGGCGCGACCAGAAAAGTCACGCCGAACGCGTCGCACGAATACCGACCCAGATCGCCAAAGGCACCCTGACCGTTGGCGTACTGATACCCATAAGCAGTGGGATAACGTACCTCGATGCGAATCGTGTCTTCCGGCTGCGCGAGTTCCTGTGCGCTGGCCGCTCGATCGATCTGGCCCGTGCTCAGGCCGCTGCGCGAATACGGGTCGTGGCGGCGCGCTTCGCGCTCGATATAGAAAGTGCCTCGCGTGTCGCGAGCGTTTTGCTGTTCGCGATCGTCGACCGCATGCTCAATTTCCATCGGCGAGGATGCTTGCGCACGGGTACCGCGGTCGATCGCGATGTTGCGCTCACTGCCGCGCCGGTAGGACTCGTGGCGACGCAGGGTGTCGTCAAGTTCGTTGCGCACCGCTGAATCGATGCTGGCTGGCGCAGACTGCCCGTCGACCTCGCGTGCCATGCGCGTCTCGCTGTTCGCAGAGTCATAGGATAGTGACGGCGAAGCAGTCGACTCAGCGGACAAGGCGGGCGATGTCAATGCCAGGTCCCGAGCCTTGATGGCGTACTGGCTATTATCAGCACCGGTATTGCCGGCAAGCGCGATACCAAGAAAGGCCGCAGCGATCGTCTTTTGAATGGAGTTGGCGGCGCGCGTTGTATGAGAGTGCGGTTGAGCGGAGGTGCGCATCATCGTGGTTCCTGAGGATTAAGTACGATTGGCCCGGCCGCGGCGCGGCAACTTTGCCTAGAGCCGCTGTGCAATATCTGACCCAAGCGTTTCGAGCGCCTTGAGTGCGCTGTCTCGATCACCGCTGACCAGCGAAGTGCCGGTGAACAGAATCGCCATGCGGTCGCCACGCTGAGTTGCCAGCAGTGCCATGTCGGCAAGAATGCCCAATTCGGGATTGGCTTTTTCCACCACCATCATTGCCTGATCTCCGATACCCGCGATCGATTGGTAGCGGATGCGATCTGCCGCCCCGATCAGCATCGGATCGATCGAGCCCTGCACTCTGCTGCGCAGTTCATCAGCCACTGCGCCGGGCTTCGCGGCGAAGGTCTGCACAATCAACCGGTCGCTGGGAATGTCCCAAACGCAACTCAAGATCCCGTATTTGTCGACGCTGCGATCACGTTCGCCTGCCGCAGCACCCTTGAACACATCGCGCACTTCGGCGTTGGTCAGCAGCCCGCAAGGATCGACCGCTGCAGAGCCAGTATCACGTGCCTGCTCACTTGTCGCTGGCGACGAACCAGCGCCTGCGGAGCCAGAATTGTTCTGCGAGCAGCCGATCAGAGTGCAGCTGCCGAGCAACACTGTCAGCACGGTGCAACGAGTGAAGCTATTCATGCCGAGTCGTTCCTTGATGGGAATGGTTGCGCGTGCATCACCGGTGCCTACTCGAAGCCGTTGGTAAAAATGTTTGGTGTCGGCACGATCGCGCCAAACTCGAACGCGCCACTGTCGCAGCCACTCCCTGTCGGACGTGGAGCGCCGCGCTGGTCGGAAGTGCTGAAGCAATCAGCGATCGGTATGCGGTCGATCGCCGCGTTGCCTGCGCTCGGTGGCGATGTCGGTGTCGGACCACCATGATTGCCGAACGCCAGCAATGGCAAGTTGGCGTTCTGTAAATCGCCGGTCTCAACGAAACCGCCGCATCCGGTATCGTTGACGACGTTGTAGCCGTTCGATCCGACCACGCCATCACAATTGCCGCCGTTGTTGGCACTGACGATGGAGCGGCCGATAAACAACGTGCCGGTGGCGGCGCCGTCCTTGTACAAACCGGCGCCGAACGCCGCGGTATTGTTGTGGATGGTGGCGTAGTAGATCAGCGCCGATATGGGTCCATCCTGATTGATCGCGCCGCCGCCATTGAATCCCAAGGTGGAATTCGTGGTGAAGGTTGCGTTGGTCACGCTCATCGCGCAGGTGCTGTGAATCGCGCCGCCAGTGGTGCCGGAAATATTGTCGGCGAAGGCCGAGTTGTCGACGAACAACTGCACGCCGACACAACTGATTGCGCCGCCGGTAGTTGCCGCAGTGTTGGCGAGAAAAAGGCTGCGGTCGACTTCAAGCCTGCCCTCCAGTGCCCAGATTGCGCCACCGTCACCAATTATGGTGTCGTTACTGAGAAACCGAGAATCACTCACACGCACCAAGGTGCCGAGTGTTTCAATCGCAGCGCCGTAACCGCCGAAGTTGGCATTGAACGTCGATCCGCTGATGGTGGCGAAGGATCCACTGGCGATGTTGATCGCTCCGCCATCAGGGGCAGAGTTGCTGCTGAACGTACTGTCGACGATGATGAGGTTGCCATCAGCGTTGAAAATCGCGCCACCACCTCCGAAGTCACCGGTGACGCTATTGTTACTGAAGGTCGATGTTTCGATCCGGGCAGTCGCGTCATTGGACAGGGCTGCACCAAAACGCGCCGCGCCGCTGTTGATCGAGTTGGCGCTCAGCGTACTGCCGCGGATGATGAGCTCGC
>JANMSL010000250.1:0-23125 GCA_031389245.1 Lysobacterales bacterium
GGGTGATGATGCTGTTCATGGTGGGGTCCTAGTTTTCAAAACTGTTGCTGAAAATGGCATCGATCACCGGCAACACCACCACGTCGTAGCGAACGCGCACGCGGGCGATGCTCAGCGTGTTGCCCGGGCAATTATCCAGGCCGAACTGGGCGCGCAGCATGTAGATGCAGGTTTGTTGATCGTCGACACGGCGATTGAGGGTTGTGGCATCAAAGTAATTGCCACCGTTGCCGGTCGAGTCGACGCTGGCAATGTTGGTCGTGGCCGGCGTGGAAGGAGAAAACTCCGACTGGCAGTAGCGTATCAAGGTCACGTTGGCGTCGCTACTGGAGAAGTCTCCGCCCCAGACTGCCAACTGTCTGAGATCCAGATCGACCGGTGGCAATGGCAATTGCGCAAGGAACAAGTTGACGCCGCCACCCGGCGAGCAGGTCAGGTTTCCGGCACTGGATTCGCTGAACGGTGTGTCGCCGAAAATCGGGATGAAGTCACGCGCATCGATGGTGACTTGATCGGCCCGCGCCATCGACGCGTAGCCCAGTGCAAGCCACAAGGCGCCAGTGCACAGGGTCGAGCGGACCGCGCGCTTTGCGCGCCGTGGTTGGATTGAAGATTTCATTTTGATTCCTGGGTTGAGAGTAAGGGCGGTCTGCAGCGCAGATCACTGAATCCACTGCACACGCACTTTGTCCAACGACAGGTCCGGTGCGCAGCCATTGACGATGCTGTTCAACTGCACGCGCAGGCTGTAGGCACAAAGCACGTTGTCGACGTTGACTGCGCCCGGAAAACCCACCGACTGTGTCAGCCGGCCCGGCGTGCCGGAGGTAAGCACCGATCCGAGCACCGTGGTGGTGACATTTCCGGCTGCGGCGATGGGCTGACAACGCTCGACCAGTGCGACGTTCAGGTCATTCTCGTTCGCATCCGAGGCGTAAATCCTGAGGAACTGCAGCTGCGCCGCATTGGGCAGCTGAATCTGTGCCTCGGCCAGTGAGGTGGTGCTGTCGAGTTGGCAGATCAACGTCGTGTGAATAGGAACGATGAACTTCAAAGCGCTGCTGCGCGGCCGAAATTCGCTGGCAGCGACGCTGGTGTAGAACGTTGACGCGCCGCCCTTCGCCTTGAGCTGGTCGCCGTTGTCGAGCAGCGGTTCGTGCGGCAACTTGAGAAATGCGCCGGAGTCCGGGTCTTCGCCTATGGCGCGTACCTCGGCATCGCTCATCGGCACGCGCAGTTCTTTTGCCAGAATCGTGCCGCTCAGGCACAGCCCGAGCGCGATGCTCATCGCGCTGACCACGCAGGGCGCGGTCAGCGCAGATTTATCACCTGGTTTGGCCCGGATCGGTGCGGGCGAAGCAATCGAATACATGAAGTTGGTCCCTGTCCGCAACCCGTTGTGGGCCGTGTCAGACAAGGCATACGCAGTCTCGTTGGTGCAGAGATCACGCCGACCCAACTAAATCGGATGACCCGATGAAACTGCCTGGTTAGCGTGTTTGATATTCGCTGCAGACTCAGCAGTGGCGCTGTCCGTTGCGGGAACTTGACACTCCCAGCGGCCGCAGGGCGATAGCGGCCACAGCTGGCTGCGTCGGCACAACACGATCGACGGCCGTGGTTACGGGAGCGCTCCCGGGCGCGAACTCAACACCCGGGATATGTTCAACAAGAGTACTGATCCTGCCAGTTGTGTCAGTTGGTTCCGCCGATCGCCGCCTGGCCAATTTTGAAGAACACGTCGGTGTTGTCGATGACGCCGCCAAACAGATGCGCACCCTGGCCGTAGGCCGAGAGCGGGATGTCGGTGGCAGTATGCGCGGCCTGATCGCCAGGAACCTGGCCGACGATCAGAAAGCCGCTGCCCTGGTTGCGCACACTGGGGCTGGCCGCAGATTGACTGGGTGGAAACGGTTGCTGGGTATCGCGGGTTGGAAACACACTGGGAATCCAGGTCTCGTAGCGATCCGCATTCGCTCCGTAGCCAAGCAGCATCTTGTAATCGATATGGGTGGTGACCGGATAGCCATCGGCGGCAATGGTGTATTTGGGGAACTTGGCTGCTTCGTAAACGCCCACCGCGCTGGCGCCGGCCGCAGGGGCGGCATCAAGCTGGGCAGCGGTGGCGGTGGACGCGCCGATAATCGCAGCGCCGGCACACTCATGATCGGCAGTAACAATGACCAAAGTGCCCGGATTGTCCACGGCGAATTGCTTGGCCACGGCGACGGCACGATCGAATTCAAGAACTTCCAACACCCAGCGGTCTGTGTCCATCAAGTGCGATTGCTTGTCGATTGAAGCCGCCTCGATCATCGCGACAAAGCCGTTTCTATTCTTTGACAGGACCTTGAGTGCGGCACTGGTCATCTCGTCCAGCATCGGCTGGTCGGGAAAGCCGAAGGCGTCCACGACCGTCGGGTCGCCGCGTCGCGCACTGATTTTGTCGTACGCGACATTCATGTTGGAGAAGGCGAACAAACCGAGCAGCTTGTCCGGTCCGGCGCCGCTGGTGAGAGTGCTCAGTGTGGCGCGGTTCGGTGCATAGGCGAATCCGGCTGTCTGGAAATCCGCAATCAGATTGCGCGATGGGTCCAGTTGCCCCTTTGCCACACCCCAGGCGAGGGCTAAATCGTCGGGCAGAACATAATCGTTGCCGGTGCGTCGTTGCGATCCATTGGCGGCCTGTGGCGACACACTATTGGATTCGTTGGGCAGGAACCACTTGCGGCCACCGCCGAGCAATACGGTCAAGCCGTTTGTCGTCCTTTCGTCCAGAAACTGGTCGACAATACCGGTGCCGTTGCCGCGCGAAGAGGTATGCACGGCGTTGGACGCGGGCGTCGCGTCGAACACGTCTGATGTCGTGACGATGCCCAATGACTTGCCCTGCAGCGCATGCAGATACTCCGACAGGTATTCGACGCGGGGATTGTCGAACGCGTTTAGCGTGTCGTCGGGGAACACGCCTTCCTCATTGTTGTTGGACTTGTTGCCGGTCACGTAGTTCTGCATGCCGGGCGCAGAGTCGGTGACGATCGAGTTGAGCGAGGCCGTCATCACCATCGCTGTGTTCGGAAAAGTGTCCATCGCCAGCAGGCCTTTTGCCTTGCCCTGGGCATAGCCACGCGACATGATGCGCGCCGCTGTGCGATGCGCAGCACCCATGCCATCACCGAGCAGGATGATGATGTTTTTCGCCACCACATCACCACTGGATTTTATCGCGACAATCTCGAAATTGCCGGTCGCGCTGATCGTGCTGCCATCGCTCTGCTTTGCGATCACTTTGAGCTTGTGGATGCCGGGCACGAAATCGGTGTAGGCACGATACGAGACGACGGCGCTATTGCCGGGCAAGTTGGCTACAAGCTTGCATCCAGAACGCCCGGTGGTCCTTCCGGTTGCGTTGTCAATGCAGGTTTCGACTGGACCGGTTTCCTCAAGCTTGCTGGTGCGCAACGGCGCTTCAATCAGTTGCTGCAGCACATACATCGGCCGGTTCAGCCAGTTGTCGTCGACATAGAAGTTGTAGCTGGAGATGGTCAGGCCTGGATCCGGTTGCACTGTGGCCTGCAGATCGAAGCGCTGTCCAGGAAGAAAGCGCGCGATGACTGGATTGGGGTTGCCGGTCGCGAACAGTTCACTGGGTGGCGTCAATCGCGAAATGCGCGCGGAAAAGGCTGGAGATGCGCTGAGCGCGAGTGCGCTGCAAAGAATGGTCAATGCCCAGCGTGTGGTTGTTTGCATGGCTAAACTCCTGCGATGTGAATGGGTGAATTGAAGCAGGCGGCGTCAGCGCTGCAGCAGTTGCGACGGGCGATGCAATGGATTCAGTGGCCGTGACCAGACTTCACCACGAGCCGACGATTGAGCTTGAGCAAGGTGCCCGTGGTGCGCTTGTCGAGCAGTAATCGCACGCTTGATATGCGTCCGAATGCAGGCTCCGAGCGCGCGCCAACGCTCAACGTTCCGTGCAGCGCAAGCAGCCCGGGAAGGTGTGGTACGGTCGCTTCAGGCGCCGATTCGAGGCGCACGAAAACGGTGCTGGGTGGCAAGTCATCGGCCAAGGCTTCGTCGTCGTGGCCCACTGCGGCGGGAAGTGGCGCAAACATGAAGCCGCCCGGGGTTGCGTGTTCCTCGGCAACCATGAAGCCGACCATACGCACGCGTTTGCCATCCAGCGTGCGCGCTCGTTCGGACAGCTCCAGCCCCAACGGTCCAACCGGATTCTGATAGATATCGCGGAAGCGTAGCTCCGCGACACCCCGTGCTGGTGGCGACAACTCCTTGCGCACCGCCAGACTCGCAGGCACCGCGATTCCACGCGCAGCGCTCAGCAGCTGCGGTGCGACCAGCAACTGCAGAAAGCAAGCGAGCAAGAGGGCAGCGAACGTGTTGCTCTGCGTGCCAGGGCGAGCCAGGTGCGTGAACAAGCAGGCCTCCGATGCCAGCGTTAACTCGGAGCGCAGCTTGACCAGACAATATGACTCGCCGATGATGATTTGGTTGCGTCGACGTCATGCAACGGATGCAGCATCAAGTGGAATGCGAAGCGCTGGCGTACTACTTCGTTGGCGTGGACGCGACGGCTGGGTGTCGCGCCTCGCCAAAAAAACTACGCGTTCGTTGGTTTTCGTTTTGTACGTTCGTTCAGTGGCCGATTGGTGTGGATGGCGCTGCCTTCGCGCGGCGTGGACAGATCGAGTCTCGGCTCTTTAGGATCGAAACGACCTTGCACCCAGCCTTCCACCAGCATCAGCTCCAATGCCTGCAGCAACAGTCGCATGCCGGCTGCAGGCTGCATCTCACTCGCCATGTTCTGGCTCGATTTTTCAAGGCGCGGCAGCAGCTTGCTCAGTTTGGTCTCGACCTTCAAAGCGTCAACCAGCTGCTTGAACAGTCCTACTACGGGCAGTCGCCGGGACCCGCGCACAAAACACTTGACCGCGTGGATCTTGCCTTCGACATACGCCGGAATATCAATCAAGCGGGCGTCTGCAAGGTTCAACGCGAAGCGATTGACACGCGACAGACGCCACTCACTCACGTCATCCAGCAGACGCGCGGCCACTTGTCGTGTGCCGGCCAGATCCAGACCGCCGATCCCGACCTGGCCCAGGACGTCATGGGTAAAGCCGCCGGTGCCCAACCACTGAAACGCTTTCTGTGGCGTCAGATCCAGACCGGCATCGGCGGCGATTTCCCGGGTGTAGTCCTGCAGGTCGGTAAAGTTGCCATTTGCCGAATACCAGAAGTCGGCGAAGCGGATGTGTTGCGTGATCCGCGTGCGCTGATTCTCGTCATAACTGTGCCGCAACCATGCGGACTCGTGTTCGCCTCGCTCCAAGGCGAGAATGGTGTACGCGGCCTCGCGGCCGGAAGTCTGGGTCAAGGTCATGCCCGCCGCCAGAATGGGATCGGCGAAGCCGGCAGCCTCACCGACCAGAAACCAGTTGCCGCCGGTGACGCGATCGGCGACGTAGGACCAGTCTTTGGTTGCACTCACTTTCCCGGTACGGGTCGCGCGCGCGGTCAACTCGGCGATCAGTGGCTCCTGTTCCAGCGCCCATAGATAAAGATCTTCCGGCCGCTTTCCGGATTCAGAATAGAAACCGCGCGGGCACACATAGCCGATCGAAGTACGCGTTGGCCCGAGTGGAATGAACCAGATCCAGCCGCTGCCAATCGAGAGCACCAACACCCGCGTGGCGTCGCCAGGAAAGCGTTCGGCCCACTCGGTGTTTTCCCAGTAATCCCAGAAAGCAACATTCTGCAGGCGCGATGGCGCGTTGACTTCGACGCCGAGCGCACGCCTCAAGATGGCAGAGTTGCCGGAGGCATCAACGAAATGACGCGCGTTCACCCGGCGACCATCGTCCAACAACAGGTGCTGTACACAGTCGCCCTCGTGCGCGACGTTTTTTACCCCGACACCGGCGTGCACCGTGCAGCCCAGATTCTGTGCATGATCAAGCAGGATCTGGTCATAGCGTGCGCGGTCGACCTGAAATGCCAGCCGCCGCGCCTGCGCTGAAAACTCCCGGGGACGGGGTTCTTCACGGTATTCGGCGAGTGGCATAAACTCGAAATCCCACAAATGCTTGCTATGCCCCCAGCGAAAAGTCGCGCCAATCTTGATCGGAAAATTCGCAGCTTCCACCGCTTCCCAGCAACCCAGCTCACGCAGAATCAGGCCGATCGGTGGCAACTGACTTTCGCCGATGTGGTCACGCGGAAAATGCGCACGCTCAAATACGTGTACCGTCAGCTCAGGTGCGTATTTGGCGAGCATGCCGGCGCAGGTACTGCCACCTGGTCCGCCGCCGATGATTGCTACATCGCAATGAATATCCATGACTTTGCCGTCCTCGCCGTGCGCGCCGAACCGACTCGACGACAGTACTGCCTCACAAATGCGAAGGGCACCCTTGCGGATGCCCTTCGCCGATCGTTGCAGCGTTGGTAACGGTGCGTAATCAGGCGTTGCGTTGACGCACCAGCAGCAGTCCAATTCCGAACAGACCGAGCGCAAGCAACCAGCGCGACTCGATGCCCATCGCGGGGACTGCGGTGACAAATGCGCCAGCGGTGCCGCTCAGCGGGAAGCTGAAGACTTCGCCACCCGAACCGGTGCAATTGAGCGTACTGGTGAACGTACCCGCGACAGTGCTGCTGAACGATACCGTCAGGTTCGCGTTGCCCGTTGCGGGGACCGTGAGCGGGTTCGGTGCGACGGTGAATTCAGGCGCTGCCGGGGCAGTGCAGGTTACCGTTGCCGCCGTCGCGCCAGGGTTCTGGAAGTTGATCGCTGTCGATGTCGCTGTACCACCCAGCGTAAACGTGGGCACAGTGACCGTGCTGCCTGACACTGGCGTGGAGGTCACCGGCACCGCAGACGCAGTTCCGCTCAACGGGAAGGTAAATACTTCAGCACCGGACCCGGTGCAGTTGAGCGTTCCGTTGAAGGTTCCGGCGACAGCGCTGCTGAACGACACAGTCACACTGGCGTTTCCAGCTCCAGGAACCGGCAGCGGGATCGGTGCCACCGTGAACTCTGGCGCTGCGGGTGGCGTGCATGTCACGGTGCCAGCCGCTACGTTTGGATTCTGGAAATTGATCGTTGACGTGGTCGCAGCACCGCCCAGGGTGAACGCCGGCATTGCGATGGCGGTTCCCGAAGTCGGCGTGGAGGTGATCGGCGATCCGGTGGTTCCGCTCAACGGGAAGGTAAACATCTCGCCGCCGGAACCCGTACAGTTGAGCGTGCCGGTGAATGTGCCCGCTACTGCGCTGTTGTAAGACACGGTCACATTCGCGTTCCCCGATGCAGGCAACGGCAGTGGAATCGGCGCAACGGTGAACTGGGTAGCTGCAGGTGCCGTGCAGGTAATGGTTCCCGCCACCGCGTTCGGATTCTGGAAGTTGATCGTGGTCGTGGTTGCCGCACCGCCCAGTGTTTGCGCCGGCGCAGTCACCGTAGTGCCTGAAGTCGGAGTCGAGGTATACGGCTGTGGTGGTGGTCCGGCAGCAATGGTCATCGACGTGGCCGAAACCGTTCCGACATCGGCGGCACCACTGTCGGTGAAGCTCAGGGTCCAGGTGCCATTGATCTGCGCTGGTGTCAGAGCGGCGAAGGGCGCCAGGAACGGGGTGCCCGTGCCGCTATTCGCCCCGCTGGTGAAATAGGTTCCGGCAGGAACCGGATTGGTCGCGGCGGCAGTCCAGAAATTGGTGCTGCCGACCGCCGCCGGGTCAACGAAAACGTAGGGGCCGGCCACGTCCGAGGCCAGTCCAAAACCGGTTCCAGTGAATCCTGGGCGTACAAACAGGGTCGCCGAGGGACTGCCGCCTGGCGCGATCAGGGTGACAGTCAAGTCGCCGACCCAGGTGTGCACCGGGTTGAAAGTAATCGACACACTCAGGTCGGTAAGCGCGCCAGCGGCTCCGGAAACGGCAAACGTGGTGTTCAAGCCCGCCGCGGGCATGTTGTCAGGAATGGGGCCTAGACCCGCGCCTGGAAAGGTTTGCGCCAACACGAACGAGGGCCCTGCCAAGGCCAGTCCGACACCCAAGGTCATGGCCACAGCCTTGCGAAGGCGCGCCGGCAACATTCTATTCATCATCATCCCCATCTCTCCCGTCTGATATTTGTGTGTTTGGCATTTCGAACCGCGCACGCGCGCTCCCCCAGGTTCGAACGGGTACTCTACCCCACTTTTCCCACTCACGGCAGGGATTTCTGGTCGAAGTCAAGATGGATAGAAAGGCGCGCGGAGCCGCAGCTAACCCCGTTGGCAGCACAGGCCCGTTCTGTTTGACTGCAACGGATGTGTTGCAGTGTCCATTCGACCAGGAGTTACCTCGTGAACCCTTGCGCCAAGTGTTTGAGCTTGCTGTTGCTGTGCGTCGCGTCGCATTGGGCCGGCGCGCAGGACATCATTGCCGTGCCCCAGGCGCCAACCATCTGGATCGCGCCTGACCAAGGTGCGCAGCCGATTCGGTTATCGACACTCGATATCCAAGTGCACATGCGCGGCTTCGTCGCACACACGACACTCGATCTCACCTTCAATAATCCAAATGCACGCGTTCTCGAGGGTGAGTTCGTGTTTCCACTGGCGGCCGGCCAGTCCATCGCGGGCTATGCGCTGGAGGTGAATGGCGCGATGCGCGAAGGCGTTGTCGTCGACAAGCAGATGGCGCGCGTTGCCTTCGAGGAAACGACGCGACAGCAGATTGATCCCGGCCTCGCTGAGCTCACCGCGGGCAATGTCTTCAGAACCCGGCTGTACCCGATCCCGGCGCAGGGCAGCAAGCGTGTGCGCCTACACATCGAATCCACTCTTGCCGACCTCGGCTCGGCATGGCGATACAGCCTGCCGATGAATTTTGCCGACCCGGTCGCGCTCTTGCACGTTCGCGCCGAATCGATGCTGGGCGCGACTGCACCGCTGGTTGACGCAGTCGCGGGTGACTCGGCGCTCAAGTTCGAACGCGCCGAGTCGGCTTGGGTCGCCGAACTCACGCGCAAAAACGTGCGTCCGCAAAAGGAGCTTGCCTTCCGGATTCCCAAGACGGGCGGCAGCGACAGCAGTCAGGTCGAGGCGACCGATCCGCTCGACCCGACGTGGCGCAGTGTCATTGCCAAAATAGACAGCGGCTTGCCCACGGCTGCCGCGCCCACTTCTCAACCTAAGCGTATTGCGCTCTTTGTTGACGCTTCGGCGAGTGCGCGAGATCGAGATCGGTTGCGCGAGACCGCCGCGCTGAGCGCCTATCTGCACACGCTCAATGCAACCGATATCGCGCTCGTGGCATTTCGCAATGATGCTGATCCGGTGCAAAATCTGACTGTGCGCAAGGGCGATGCAGCTGCCGTCCTCGCTGCGATTGCCGCGCTTCCGCTCGATGGCGGCAGCAGCTACGGCGCCATCGATTTACACACACTGGGTGAGATCGACCAAGTGTTGATCATCGGCGACGGACTCAGCAACTTCGGCAGCGCCGATGCCCGACTGATTGCTGACAACGGCCGCACGCCGCCTGTTTTTGTGCTGCACGCCGCGCAACGTGCCGACCACGCTCGCCTGGCGCGGCTCGCCAACAGTGGTGGCGGTCGAGTGATCGATCTGACTTCAGAAACGTCGGCGCAGGCGGTGCAGATACTTCAGCAAAGGGCGTGGCGTCTGCTCAGCAGCGAGGTCAGTGCGGGCGAGTGTCGCGAACTTTCACCGGTGGCACCGGCACGCGTTGGCGCGAGCCTGACGCTGTCCGCCCGTTGCCGCGGCCAGGCCACGCTGCTGGTTCATTTTGGTCGCGGCCAGGGCAGGGAAGTGGTGCGCACCCTTCAGATTGGCCGAGCCCCGAGCGCCGCTGGCGCAGTGGCCGACAGCGTGCATCGACTATGGGCACAGGCCTGGATCGACCAACTCAACGCAGCGGCGAAACCCGATGCCGCCACAGTCAGCGCGCTGGCCAAGCGCTATGGCGTCGTCACCCGGGATACCTCGCTGCTGGTGCTTGATCGCATTGAGGACTATGTGCGCTATCGCGTCGAACCCAAGGAAGCGGAACTGCGCACCGAGTATCGCCGCCAGCTGGCGCGACAACCCAAGGCAGTCGCTGACCCTGGCCTTCAAGCACGCCTGACTGCACTGGCGCAGCGTTGGCAGGAATTTCGCAACTACCACGCGGCGAACTATCCCGGTATCGAGAGTGTGATTGGATTGATGGCCGATACCGAGTTGTCGGCCTGGGGCACTGCCAGCGACAAAAGCTGGGCTGCGGGACGCGCCGAAGCGCTGGCGCTGAAGAACAGCGCGACTGAACTCGCCAGCCGCTGGCTGCATGACGGCGCCGAACCCCAGGCTCGCGCCAGTTGGGAGCGTGAAACGGCGCGGCTGGTATTTGCCCTTGAAGCTTTGCGCGCGCGTCGCGAAAAGCTGCCGGCTGCGCAGGTGTTTGAGAAGTTGGAGATTCGAGAGATCACCGGCGGCACGTTCGAAGCGGACGCGAGCAGCAGCGATGACCGCGATCTGGCGCGATCTGCGGATGAATCCGCTGCAGAGCCGATGATGGCGCAATCCGCACCAGCGGCGTCCGAGGAGAGCCGTTACCAGTCAGCGGATCTGGACACCTCAGCAGCGGCAAACGGCGCATCGGCAATGCCCCGTCGGCGAGCCCTGGCCGAGGACAAGGAAAAGGCCGCAGGAAAGTCGGAAGCATCCAACCTCGCCGTCAGCATCGAGCTCGCCGGCTGGAATCCCGATACGCCTTATCTCACGGCAATTCGCGCCGCAAAAGATCCGTACATCGCATATCTGAACCAGCGCGAGCTCAATGGCAAGGCGCCCGCGTTCTACCTCGATGTGGCGGATTATCTGCGTGACGAAGCCAAGTCGGCACGACTCGCCTTGCGCGTGCTGTCCAACCTCGCCGAGCTGGACACCGAGAACACGGCGCTCACCCGCGTCCTCGCCTATCGTCTGGCGCAATGGGATTTGTACGCGCTCGCCGTGCCTCAGTTCGAGCTTGCGCTCGAACAGCGCGGTGAAGAGCCGCAGAGTTATCGCGACCTGGCGCTGGCGCTTTCACGCGCACCCAAACCCGATGCGCTGCGCTCGGTCGAGTTATTTTGGAAAGTCGCCAGCAGTGAATGGAATGGCCGCTTCCCGGATATCGAACTGATCGCGTTGCACGAACTCAACAATGTGTTGGCCGGCACCGCCAGCGCTGCGGCGATCGATCTGGCCAAGCTCGGTATTGACCAACGCTTTCTCGATCCCGTTGCGGTGGGATTGCGTGTCGTGTTGAGCTGGGATGCGGACAACACAGACATCGATCTTTGGGTGACCGACCCGAGCGGTGACAAGGCGTACTACAGCACGCCGCACACGCGTACCGGCGGCCATGTGAGCCGCGACTTCACCGGCGGATACGGACCGGAAGTTTTCAACATACGCCGACCGCTGCCGGGCACCTATATTGTGCATGCCAATTACTTCGGTGATCGCCGTCAAAGCCTCACTGGACCGGTCACTATCCAGCTCGAATTCCAAACGCGCTTTGGCAGCCTGGAGGGCAAACGCGCAGCCGTCACGCGTCGGCTCGAAGGTGGCAGCGAAACCATCGAGATCGGACGCTTCAAGGTCGGGAAGTAAGCACAAAATTCGATGTGGGCCCGCTCAGTCGCTGTGGCCGAGGCGCCCGCATCGATCGATCCTACGTGGCCTCGCGTCGACTGTGCCGGTCACAGCGTCAACACCAGCTTGGTGCCCGCGATGAGAAGGACTACTGCCAGGAAGCGTTTGATTATCACCGGATCAAAGCGCTGACTGCCGAAGTACGAGCCGATGCTGCCGCCAATGCCGGCGGCTGCAACCAACGCCAATGCGAAGGTCGGAAACTGCTTGGTGCTACTCAGATTGCCAAGCAACCCTGCGCTGGAGTTGAGCAGGATAAACAGTGCGGACACTGCCGCTGCCTGTTTGGTTCTGGCCCAGTGTTTGAAAAGCAGTAACGGAGTCAGAAAAATGCCGCCGCCGGTACCGGTGAGGCCAGACAAAAGCCCGATGCCGGCACCGGAGAAAATTGCAACGAGACGTGGCGGCTGGGTCGGGTCTTGCTCAGCGGGAGGGCGCAACAACAAGCGTGCGGCCGACAAAAGCAAGATGATCCCGACCAGGATCTTGAAGATATCCGCCGGCAAGTTCAAGTAACCGCCAAGGAACGCCAGCGGTGCCGAGAGCAAAGCAAACGGCCAGAACAGGCGCCACGAAAAATGTCCGGCGCGCCAGAACTGCAGCGTACAGATCGAGGCGACCAGGATATTGAGCGTGAGCGCCGTCGGCTTGATCGCCTCAGGTGCGACGCTGAACAGCGACAGCACAGCGATATACCCGGACGCCCCGGCATGACCGACCGACGAGTAGAGAAACGCAATGACGAAGATGCAGAGCGCGATGAGGGTCAGTTGATCAGGCGTCACGAGGGCATCCTATGGCGATCGGGTCCGCGACGAGGTCAGGCACGCTCTGGTGCCGATAAATGGCATTGCCAGAAAACGCCGCCGCGCGGATTCGCGGCGCTCTTCGTCCCGGTTTCGCGCGCAGTGTGGCGTGCTGGTTGTGGTCACCGGAGCTCCGCGCGCGCAGTGGCTGAAGGAGTTGGATCGAGACGATGGCAATGGCGCTCGCGCAGCGCGCACCTTGCCCGACGGCACTTCGCTCGAGCGCAAGCTGCACCGAGCGACATGGAAAGTGATAAGGATACCCCGTCCGCGCCGCAGCCTCCACAGCGGCAACCGCACCCGGTGGCGCAGTCGCTCCGTGACCCGCACGCGTGACGGCGGTGGATCAATCAGCCGCGATGGCTTCAATCTCCAGCAACCACGATGCGTCGTAGATGCCGGCGATGATGATCGTCAATGCGGGCGATCGATCGCCGAGGATCTCGGCGCGCAGCCCGGCACTTTGCGCGATAAGTTTTCGATCGGAGAGAAAGAGGGTGACCTTGAGCAGGTTATCGAATGACATTCCAGCCGCATTGAGCTGCACCTCTACATTCGCCCAGGCGAGCCGATACTGACTCGGATAATCAGCGGGCACCTTCTGCTCCGCATCCTCGGGCACTTGGCCACTGATGAAGAGCAGGCGCCGATGACCGGAAACCGCACATGCCTGCGCATAGGCATTGCCGGTGGGATTAATCGCTTGAATATGCATGGGCTTGCTCCGGGTGCATCCGTAGAGGGTGGTCACCGCCAAAGTCAGCGCCGACGCTTGGCAAAACCTACGGCGTTGCATGCGGATTCCGGTGGCGAGAAAGGTATGCTCATGTTGCCACGCGGCGCAGCGCTCCACGGCCGCCATTGTGCTGGTTCGCACCGACATTTTTCCGGACACGGCATGGATAGAATCGATCGACAGTTGCTGCAACTGCTTCAGGAAGACGCCAGTCGTCCGCTCAAGACGCTGGCCGCCGCGGTCGCGCTTGCCCGCAGTAGCGTGCGTGAGCGCATCACGCGGCTCGAGGCCAGCGGGGTCATCCGACGCTATACGATTGAGATTGCAGCTGATTCCGGCACCTTGCTTGCGGTTCTTTTCCTTCGCCTGGAGCGAACGCCAGCGCCGGAGGTGGTGCAGTGCATCGTCGCGCTGCCGGAGGTCATCCGCTGCCGGTCGCTCAGCGGCGATGTAGATTTATTGGTCGAGATCACTGGCGTCGATCTCGCCCAGATCAACGCCACC
Source organism: Lysobacterales bacterium (assembly GCA_031389245.1). GTDB lineage: Bacteria > Pseudomonadota > Gammaproteobacteria > Xanthomonadales > Ahniellaceae > 0-14-3-00-62-12. The sequence continues at coordinate 13,752 of JANMSL010000250.1, forward strand.
CGTGATCGGATTGCGCAGCTGGTCGGCGTGGTTGATGTGGTGACTTCGTTCGTGCTCAATCACGACAAGGAGCCAGCGTAAAGAAAATCAACAAACCTGCACAGTATTTCAGCGCACAGTGTCGAATCAGGGTTGCGCCGCCAAATCCAGTTTCTCCCGCTGATGTAGGACAATCAGCCGCAACCGCCCGTGCCTTGATCGACGTGGCCAGCGCATCAGGAGCCGAGCATGTCCCGCGATCCACGTTATGACATTTTGTTCGAGCCGATTCGCATCGGCCCGGTGACCGCCAAGAATCGTTTTTTCCAGGTGCCGCACTGCAATGGCATGGGCCATGCGATGCCGCAGGCACATGCGGCGATGCGCGCGGCCAAGGCCGAGGGTGGCTGGGCGGTGGTATCAACCGAGGAATGCGAGATCCATCCCAGCGGCGATGTGTCGCCCTATGTCGAGGCGCGACTATGGGACGACCACGACATTCCGGCACTGGCACTGATGTGCGACAAGGTGCACGCGCACGGGGCGTTGGCGGCGGTGGAGTTGACCCACAACGGACCAACCGCATCAAACCTGTATTCGCGCGAAGTATTGATTGCGCCTTCGCATCAACCGAGCAAATACGGCTATCCCACCCAGGCCCGCGCCATGAACAAGCGCGATATCGCCGAGTATCGGCGCTGGCACCGCCAGGCAGCACTGCGCGCGCGCCGCGCCGGCTTTGACATCATCTACGTCTACGCAGCGCATGACCTGAGTCTGGCGATGCATTTTCTGCAGAAGCGCCGCAACCAGCGCAGTGACGAATACGGTGGCTCGCTGGAAAATCGGGTGCGCCTGTTCCGCGAGGTGATCGAAGACACCAAGGATGCGGTCGGTGACAGCTGCGCAGTGGCGGTTCGATTCGCCACCGAAGAATTGCTCGGGGACGGTGGTGTAACGCTCACCGAGGCCAAGGAAATAGTGCACATGCTGGCCGATCTGCCGGACCTGTGGGATGTCAATGTCGCGGCCTGGTACAACGACTCGGTGCCGTCGCGGTTTGCTCGCGAGGGTGCCCAGGAGCCGTTTATCGACTTCGTCAAGAAAGTGACGACGCGGCCGGTCGTTGGCGTCGGTCGTTTCACCTCGCCCGACACCATGGTTTCGCAACTGCGTCGCGGCATTCTGGACATCATCGGTGCGGCGCGACCGTCGATCGCCGATCCATTTCTGCCAAAAAAGATCGAAGAGGGTCGTATCGACGATATCCGCGAATGCATCGGCTGCAACATCTGCGTGACCGGTGACATGACCATCACTCCGATCCGCTGCACGCAGAATCCGACCATGGGTGAGGAGTGGCGCAAGGGCTGGCATCCAGAACATATTCCGGCGAAAGGGTCCGACAGTCGCATCCTGATCGTCGGTGCCGGACCGGCCGGGCTGGAGGCGGCGCGGGCGCTGGGACAGCGAGGTTACGAGGTGCATCTGGCCGAGGCACTCAAGGAGTTGGGCGGCCGCGTCAGTCTGGAAGCACGCTTGCCGGGATTGGCGGAGTGGGGTCGTGTGCGCGACTGGCGCGTCGGTCAGATCAACAAGCTGACCAACGTCAGTATTTACCGCGATAACTTTTTGGCGGCGCAGGATCTTATCGACTTCGGTGCTACCCATGTGGTGTTGGCTACCGGCTGCCATTGGCGCCGTGATGGCTATGGTCGCAGCAATGCTGTCGCCATCCCCGGCTTTGAATCGACCCAGGTGTTCACGCCCGACGATGTCATGTCGGGAGCGTTTGCAACGCGCGCACCAACCGGTCCGGTCGTATTGTTCGATGATGATTACTTCTACCTCGGCAGCGTCATCGCGGAAAAGCTGCGACTTGAGGGTCGCGAAGTTTTTTATGTGACGCCGGACGACACGGTGGCATCGTGGAGCGCCAACACGCTCGACTATCGCCATATCCAGTGGCGCTTGCATAAGCTCAACGTGGATCAAATCGCGGCTCACAATATCGTCGGATTCGACCACGGCCGCGTTGCCTTGGAGCACGTCTGGTCCGGCAAGACGCGCGCGCTGGAATGCGCTGCCCTGATCACCATTACCGCACGCCTGCCCAACGAATCTCTGCTACTCGAGCTGCAATCGCGCGAAGCCGAATGGGCAGATGCTGGCATCCAAAGTGTGCGCGCGATCGGTGATGCCGAAGCCCCCGGCCTGATCGCCCACGCGGTCTATTCCGGCCATCGTTATGCACGTGAGTTGGACGCGCCCGCGCCCGGCGACGTGCCGTTCCGCCGTCACTTCCACGTGTCTGATGAAGTATCGCCGCGTGGGTGATCACCCAACACTTTTCGGCACTTCAAGACGCTGCGATGGCACACAGCCGGTGTCGCCGCTGTGTCTGAAACAGCCTACTCAAATCCATTGCTGAACATTGCCAGCGCGTCTGCATGCGGCTTTACGCTCCACACCGGATCGTCATTCCAGCGCGTCAAGATCTCGTTCCAGTTCGACGCGCCAGTCATGCGCTGATAAGCCAGCAGCGCGCCGGGAACGCCCCGGCTGACGGCATAGGCGATGGCCGGTTGCAGATTGCCCCAGTAGCTCGTCGCTTCCGGATAGTAGGCGCCGCGCAGCGTGGTTTCCGCCGCCGGCACATTGGTCATTGCGGTGGTCGCCTGATAGATCGCTCCCCAATGCGCGTACCAGGGACCACTGCCACCGCTCCAATCGACCAAATCCGCGGGCGCGACGGCGACGTTGTATTGCGCCGCGTCGCGATAATTATATTGATCACTGCTGCCCTGCGCGCCCAGGCGGCCGATGATGCTGCGAGATTTCCACGCAACAAATGTATCCAGCTGAGCGCGTGCATCAGCGGGCAGCGCGAACTCGAAGTCGGCGATCATGCCCCAGGCGGCGGTGAGAAAATCTTCCATCCACGCCGCATGCATGTAGACGCCATCGCCTGCCGTGTAGTCGCTGTAAGGCGTACAGAATCCCTGTGGATTGGCGGGCTGGGTGATGTTCGCCGCATGGTAGGCGCGGACATTGGCCTCAATGCTTGCCAACAGTTCGGTGCGCAGCGGATCCGCGTCTGGAGTGATGCAGCAGGCCTGCGCCAGCGTCCTCAATGCCCAGGCGGCGCCGCGCGTCGTGTTGGCGCCGGTGTCGGTGCGCAACACGCCACCGGGTCCGCGCAGGACATCGGTCTGCTTGAGGAAATTCAAGGTGGCTGCGAACTGCTGCTCTTCAACAAAATAGTGTCGTCCGGTCAGCAAGTACGCCAAATGGCCAACCGAATGGTGATGAGAAGTTGCCCAAGTTGCGGGGCTGAGTCCGGACGCCAACGGCGTGTAGCTGTTGGTGCTGCTGGAGCCGACGCTGCTGACACCACTGTTGTCTCCTTCCAGCACCAGATGCAGATGCTGTGAAAAGGCCAGTGGCCGGTTGCTGATTTCGTCGCGGTAGTGGGTGCCGTAGCGGCCAGCGCAATAGGCATTGATCTGCACCGCGGCAGCCGCGCGCGGATCGGCTGCGCTGCTCAGGTAGGCCACGTCCCATTCCGGAAGAATACCGATGGAAGGATGGTAGCCAGCGCTGCCCATGGCCGGTGAGTGATCGGCCTGTGCCAACGGCGTGTAGATTGTGGTGAGGCGACCGAACAGCGGGCTGGTCGTTGCGGTCGTCGCGTGGTACGCCGGCACCAGCCGCGTCGACTGCAGGTAGGCAGTGTCGTGACGTACGCCAATCGCGGCGGACTGGTCGAGCCAATGTGCCAGTACGGAACCGCTGGCAAGCACTGCGCGGCAATGGTGTGGCAACGTGAGCAGGGATTGAAAGCGCGTCACACCGCCCATGCTGAAGCTCGCCGTACCCATGCGCTGACCCGGGGCAGCAACTTTCAGATAGCCGTTCTCCATCCACGGCAGGATCTCGACCGCGCCGCCTTGCCACAGTCGAACTTCGAACCATGCACTCAGGTGGGCGTCGCTGCCAATCGGTGCGTAGTAAAGCCAGGATGCGCATTCGGCGGAACTGAACAGTGTCATCGCGCGCCCCGCAGTCCAGCGCCCCGCAACCAGTTGGCTCGCAACACCGATGAGCGATACCAGGTTCACTGTGCCAACGCCGGTAAAGCCAATCGAAGCGCTGACGCCGCTGGCCAACAGGTCGGCTTCGGTCAAAGCGGTTCCTGTGGCTGCGACACCGCGCCCCAGCGTGACCACGCGCTCCGTGTTTGCAGCCAGTGTTACGCGACCCGCGAGGAGGGCAAATTTGACACTGCCATCGCGCCAGCGGTTTTGCACCACTGCCTGGAAATTGGCGATATCCGCAACGATCGCGCTGCCTGCTGGGATGGTTCCGGACGCAAACGCCTGGCCGACACAAAATGGTGCGAGCGTTCGTGCCTGCGCAGAATGGAAGGTGAGTACTGGAAGCGTTGTACCGGCGACGCCCAGTGGCGCGTGCGACCAGGTTGCGGCGAAGTCCGCTGTCGCCAGACTGCCAGCAAAATCTTCAGCAGACACCCAGGCGGAGGCGAGGCACGCGCCCGGCACCGCGACGAGAAAATCGCGCCGACTGAAGCCGCCAACACGATCGGCCGTGGATTTGTTGTTGCAAGTTTTTTTCATGGTCGACTCCGGACTCGTTGGTGCCTCGCCTGCGCACCACCGAAGTGAAGCAAGGGTTGGGGTGACGTCAGTTCTCAGCCACGCGCAAACAGATCGACGTCACTCGGCCGCGCCCACTCGCAGAGGTGGATGCTATCGGCGCACCCTCAGTACAATCCGAGAACCGGCCTGCGGTTCGACCATGCCGAGTGGGCTATTTCATCGCGTTTTGAATTCCACGTTCTGTGTTTCATTGCGCACATAGAGGTGACCAGGCGCGCGAGCGTGCGGATCCGCCCGCGACACACATCCATCGATCTTTTTGGACAAGCGCTCGGCCAGGCAAACCCCAACTTGCGCAATCGGCGAATACTGCCGAACATGGCCGGGTTCGCAGCGCAAATTGCTCTGGCAATCCGAATGCGATGGTGAAGACAAACGCGTTTCCAAAGACTGCGGCGGCGTGGCATCGGCAAAGTGAACGGCATTGGGATGGACACAATGATCAACCATAGGCAATGCACAGCCCCCGTGCTGTCAGCGCTACTTTTCGGCACCGCTGCAGCGCTGGCGTGCACTGTCAACGAACCCCAAGCGCATCATCATCACGCAGCACCTGAAGCGCGCGCAAAGGCCATCACGCCGCTGTGGATCAGCTCAGCGTTCTCCGGATCGTGGTACACGCCATCGCGCAGTGGTGAGGGCTTCATCGTGCAGGTGCTCGACAATGGATCAGTGGTGGCGATCTGGTTCACTTTCCCGCCGGAAGGCAGCGTTGCGCAGCAAGCTTGGGTCTTTGCGCAGGGCGGTACGATCGACGGCAACCGGGTGCGCTTCGATCAGGTGTTCACCACCCGCGGTCCACGATTCGGCGCTGGGTTTGATCCGGCGGCACGGGTGCTGCAACCCTGGGGCACGCTGGAGATCACGTTCAGCGACTGCAATACGGGCGAAGTCAGTTACGCCGGCCCGGCGCAATGGGGGTCGGCGACGCGCGCCATCCAGAGACTGACCAGTATTGACGAACTCGGCTGTGGTCCAAAGCAACGCCTCACCAACAGCGGCGCGCGATCCTTGGCGGGCCTGCGGCAACGCAGTGCGGCTTGGTACGACCCGACGCACAGCGGCGAAGGCTGGTTCGTGGAAGAACTGCCCGACGGACGAGCCGTGAGCTACTGGTTTACCTACGACGAAAACGGAGAACAGGCATGGACCGTTGGGGTCGCCAAACACAGCGGTGAGCGCATCGAGATCGGCACCAGCGTGCGACCGATCGGCACGCATTTCGGGGCCGATTTCGATCCACAGGAAATTCAACGACAATCCTGGGGCAGTTACACCCTGGCGTTTGATGACTGCAGTATCGGCACGTTGAGCTACGTGTCCACGTTGCCGGCTTTTGGCAGCGGCAGCTTGCGTCCGCAGCGTCTGACCCGGCTTGCCGGTTCGGTCTGTCTCGAGGGCACGCCGCGCGCGCCAACGGCTGGCAGCTGGACTTCCGGCACCGCGATGCCGGACCCGCAATCTGAACTTGCCGCGGCAAACTGGAACGGCCGCTTCTACGTTGCTGGTGGCTTCGGCGCTGCGCGCGGCTTCAAGCGCTACGATCCTGTCGGCAATTCCTGGTCCGTGCTGACCGACCTACCCGGCGGTCGTGATCACGCGCTTGCGGTCGTCCTGGGTGCAGACCTTTTCGTGACCGGCGGATTTGCCAACGGTCCGGGCGGCAATCAAAACGATGCCGGTTGGCGCTATATCGAGGCAGAGAACCGCTGGGAAGCGGTGCCGGGGCTCCCCTTCTACGCGGCAAGTGGCGCCGCAGCGCTCAACGGCTACGCGTATTGGGGCAATGACTCGGGCGATGTTGTGCAGTTCGATCCGCGCCTGCGCCGCTCGCGCACCATCGCTGCACACCTCACCGGCGGTCCGCGTGATCACTCGCAACTGGTCGCGTTTATGGGCGAGTTGTGGATGCTGGGCGGGCGCGGTGTGGTCACCGGTGAAACCGGTCGCGTGTCGGTGTTCGATCCAGCCAGTGAAACCTGGCGCGAAGGACCCGCGCTGCAATTTCCGCGCGGGGGTTTTGCCGCAGCAACCACGGCCACGCAGATCATCGTCAGCGGCGGCGAAATGATTATCAATGGCAATTTCGCGCGCAACGAAACCGAAGCGATCGCGGCTGGCGAAAACGTCTGGTCGATGCTGCCCCCGTTGCCGATGGCAATGCACGGTTTGGGGGGTGTCACCAACGGCAATGCCTTCTACGCTCTGGGTGGTTCCACGCTTGCTGGCGGCATCCGCAATCGCGGTGAGGTGCAGATCTATCGCTGGACGCCGTGAGTGGCGGAACTCCAGACAAGCGCAGCCCGAGCTCTATCACGCGGCCCGAAAATAGTCCTTTGACGTGCGCCATGCGCCCGCGACAATAGGCGTCGCTGGCCAAATCTAGGAAATTTCCTAGGTGTTTTTCAGATATTTCCCGAAGCGACCGTCAACCATCGGGGCGTAAGGTGTCAGCTCATTGAGGAGGAAGAAACCATGATCAGTGTCCGCGCTATCGACGAATTGGCCACCCGCCTGGCAACGCTGGTGCCACAGGGTATGGACAGTGCGCGGGACGATCTCGTGCGGACTTTCCGCGCCACCCTACAGTCCAGTCTGGAACGGCTGAACCTGGTGACGCGCGAGGAGTTCGACGTGCAGCGGCTGGTGTTGCTGCGCACGCGAGAGAAACTTGACGCGCTGGAGAAGCAGCTTGCGCATATCGAGTTTGACATGGCGCCGACCAAGCCTCGGAGCTGATGCTGGCAGCATTCGATTCCCCCGGATCGAGGGTCGTTCCCCGACGACCGCCTGCATACCGCGCTGCCCCCTCGCCTGGGCGCGCAACGCCGCTGAGGAACAGCGGTTTGTGATGTCAAGGATGGCCGCCCGCTTGTCGGACCGGACTGCCGGCAAGCGGGCATCTTTGATGCTTCCGGACGATCGTTGGTCGAACCTTCGTGACGCAATCTGCTTGACGCTCGAGCTGCTCGACACTCGAACTGCTCCAACCCAAAAACTCCCTCATTCGGGGATGGTCTGACTAAGTGACCACTTCGTCTTCGCCACACTATTTATTGCTCGCCAACCCCCCAAAAAACCTGCGGTTTTTCGCCCCCTGACTCATGGGGCTATCGCGGCTCCGGACTTGTCTGAGGTTCCTCAGCACAGTGCGCAAGTAGTCCGTCAGCGGTTGTGCCTGCGCGCGCGGCCGAATATCAGGAAGCGTCATGAGTCTTGCCATCGTCCTCTCGCGTGCCCAGCTTGGCGTTGTCGCACCGCTGGTGACGGTGGAAATACATTTATCCGGTGGTTTGCCGGTAACCAGCATCGTCGGTCTGCCCGAGGCCGCGGTACGCGAGAGTCGCGACCGCGTGCGTGCGGCGATGATCAATGCGATGTTCGAGTTTCCGCAACGACGTATCACCGTCGGACTGGCACCGGCGGATCTGCCCAAGGATGGCAGTCGTTTTGATCTGGCAATTGCTCTGGGCATTCTCGCAGCGTCCGGTCAGATTCCCGATGCTGCGCTCGTCGATTATGAGTGTTTCGGTGAACTGGCGCTGTCCGGTGAGCTGCGTCCGATCACCGGCGTGTTACCGGCAGTAATGCAGGCGCACAAGGCGGGCCGACGGGTGATCCTGCCGCACGACAACGGTGCCGAAGCCGCCTTGGTCGGTGACGCCGAGGTCTACACCGCGCGCTCGTTGCTTCAGGTCTGCGCCTATCTGCGCGGCGATTGTGCGCTGCCGCGCGCCCAACTTGAGCCTGTCGTGCTGCAAAACCGCACCCCGAATCTGCGTGATGTCTGTGGTCAGGCGATGGCGCGACGTGCGCTTGAAGTGGCCGCGGCGGGGGGACACAACTTGCTTTTTATCGGCCCACCCGGGACCGGAAAGACCATGCTGGCCTCGCGGCTTCCGGGCATTCTGCCGCCGATGACCGACGCCGAGGCTTTGGAGAGTGCCGCCGTCGCATCGATCTGCGGCCTGGACGTGCGGCCCTTCCTTGCCGCGCGCAGCTTTCGTAATCCGCATCATTCGGCCAGTGGCGCGGCGTTGATCGGCGGCGGCTCGATCCCGCGTCCCGGTGAGGTTTCATTGGCACACAACGGCGTGTTGTTTCTGGATGAGTTGCCCGAGTTTGATCGTCGCGTGCTCGAAGTGTTGCGCGAGCCGATGGAGTCGGGGCGGATTCTCATTTCGCGCGCAGCGCGACAAGCCGAGTTTCCGGCGCGTTTTCAGCTGGTCGCGGCGATGAATCCGTGTCCCTGCGGATATGCCGGTGATCCATCCGGACGATGTCGCTGCTCAGCCGATACGGTGGCGCGCTACCGCGGGCGTATTTCCGGACCGATGCTGGACCGTATCGACATGCACGTCGAAGTGCCGCGCGTTCCGCCCGCGCAATGGCGCGAGCCGGGTGAGGATTCGGACACCGTGCGGGCACGGGTGCTGCTGGCACGACAGATGCAAATGCAGCGCGCAGGCATGCCCAATTCGCAACTCGGCACATTGGAATTGAATCGCGATGCGGCGCTCACCCCAGCCGATCGTCAGTTGCTCGACACCGCTGCCGAACGTCTGGGTTTGTCCGCACGCGCACACCAACGCATCCTGCGTGTTTCGCGCAGCATTGCCGATCTTGCTGGCAGCGAAGTGGTGCGACGCGAGCATCTGACCGAAGCGATCGGCTATCGACGCCTGGATCGGCAGCCGATGGCGGCGACGGCGTAGC
>JANMSL010000267.1:0-1578 GCA_031389245.1 Lysobacterales bacterium
TCTCGAAGTCGGCCCTGGTGAGGCGTTCATGCCCTTCCGCGCTAGGTCCCGGCGGCGCTGTTAGCATTGCGTAAGCACGCCAGGCACGGTCGAACAAGACAATCAGCTCTGGCGCATACCGAGGAGGAGTGTGCGCCATCACGACCAAAACATACGGCGCAACATCTCGCAGCATGTCGGCTATGGATAACGGTTTTGCGGGTTCGAACGTGAGCACACACGCCAACCGCTGAATCCTTTTACCGATTTTACACATGCGGCCCGCTGTATCGAGGGCGCAACTCGCAAGCGATTCGCTCTCGACGTCAGTCGATGGACTCGCGACATCTGTAACCGCCCCGTCTGTCTCCGTCTCAAACGACTCGTCTGTTTCGTTGTCCGTTCCTTGGCCACTGCAGTCTTGCGCAGCTGACCGTGCGTCATGCACCGCGTGCCACGCTGCGGATTCACCCAAGCCGGACACGTTCAGCAGGTGCTCAAAGCTACTCAGCGCGAAATGGGCCTGAGCCACGACCCCAGCGGAAATATGGCTCCAGTCACCGGCGCCGATCGCTTGTCGGATATCAAGTGTGGTTGTGCCTGCGGTGAGCCATGGCGGCATCCCAATGTCGACGTTTCCGAGCACCCCGAGTTCAAGACCATTGCCAACCAATCCGTACGATGAAAGCCCTTCATCCAGCTTGATGCCAAGTACGGAATTGAGGGCCATCCTGTCAGACAAGTCCGGCATCGCTTGGCGCAATGACCTGATGGTGCTGTCGTCGTAGATGGCACTTAGTAGCTGCTCATGCGCCTCGATTGCCAGATGAGGTCGGTCGACGATCGTATTGATGGCGGAGTAACCAGTCATCGCCTCGACAGCATCGCGCTCGATGGCTCTGATCGCATCAATGTCAGGCATTGCGATGGTCGCGCGTTGCGCGTCGATGTTTAAGGCAGCGAGTTCGCTGGCATGTTGTCGGATCGCGCTCGTTTGCTCAAAGAAGTCGCTGGCTGCCTGGGTGGCTCGCTTGAACTCCTCATGGACAGGGTCGCGGTAAAGGCGCTGCTGCTCGCCAATCGCTTCAAGAATGTCGTCGAGCGCTGAGTGTCGGTAGGACATGGGGTTTCTCCCGTGAATGAAGAGGATCGCCTCAGTCTATGAGAGGTCGATTTGACTACGGGCGTAGTTTAGGCGAAAATACAGCACAAATCTAGCGTTAGTATGTGCGCGATGTTGCACCGGAGCCAAGCATGTCCACTGCCACCAGCAGCTTTCCCGATTTCATGAATTCTTTGAAAGAGCCAGGAACCCGCACCGCCCTGTCGCCGACCCGTCTTGCCGACGCGTTGGATCTGCCGGTGCAGGATCTGGCCAGTCTCGCCCGCGTTCATCGCAACACGCTTCAATTGACGCCGTCGTCGCCGAAAGTCCAAGGGGCAATGCGCGATGTACTGCGCGTGCTCTCGGCCGCGCACGAACTCAATGGTGATATCGACCAAGCGTTGTTCTGGGTTCGCAACCATCCAATTGCCGAGTTCGGACATCGCACTGCGCTGCAGTTGGTCGAGATGGGCAAGGTGCAGGCGGTGATCGAC
>JANMSL010000300.1:0-17463 GCA_031389245.1 Lysobacterales bacterium
GTAGAGATGTGGGATGGAGATATGGCTGGTTTTCGATCCGGTCCTGATTTCGATCCAGGTCAGGCAATCAGGAACTACCGGGCTGCCGATGATACGGCCTCGGCCAAGCCGCTCGCCAGCACTTCAACTTCATCAATGCGCTCGGCTTCGACGGTAACCCGAACCACCGGCTCCGTTCCGGAAGCGCGCAACACTACGCGGCCGCGGCCATGCAGCAAACGCTCGATCCGCTCGCGTTCGGCCTGCACCGAAGCCGCGGCCAATGGGCGCGCACCGCGCTCGATGCGCACATTGATCGTGCGCTGCGGAAATCGTGGCAAGGCGGCCCGCCAATCAGCGGCAGAACGGCAGCTGGACTGGATCGCCTCCAGTACCTGCAAAGCACTTACCATCGCGTCCCCGGTACCAGCACGATCCAGACACAGGATGTGCCCGGAAGCTTCGCCGCCCAGATTGCCACCGAGCGCGATCAAGCGCTCGTGCACGAAGCGGTCGCCGACGTTGGCGCGTTCAAATGCGATGTCGTACTCACCCAAGCGCTTTTCCAGCGCGTAGTTGGTCATCAGGGTGCCGACTACGGGTCCGCGCAGCCGGCCCGATTGCTTCCACACGCTGCCGAGGATATGCAACAGGTCATCGCCATCGAGCAACTCACCCGCCGCGTCGACCAGCATCACGCGGTCGCCATCACCATCGAACGCGATCCCGATATCCGCGCGATACTCCTGTAGTGCGGCTTGCAGCGCCTGCGGATGCATCGATCCGCAGTCGTGATTGATGTTCAGTCCATCGGGCGCGACACCGATGCAATGCACCTCGGCGCCGAGGGACGCAAACAGCTGGGGTGCCAATTTGTAGGTCGCACCATGCGCGCAGTCCAGCACCACGCGCATTCCGTGCAGACGGAAGTCAGCGGGCACACTGGCGCGACAGAAATCAAGGTAGCGCGCACCGGCATCGAGCATGCGCGATGCCTTGCCCAGCTGGTCGGGCAGTGCGTTGCAGAAGCTGTCAGCCAATGCGGCCTCGATTGCCACTTCAACAGAGTCCGCGAGTTTTTCACCGGCGGCGGAGAAAAACTTGAAGCCATTGTCGTGATGCGGATTATGCGAAGCACTGATCACGATGCCGGCGCAGGCCCCGGTCTGGCGCACCAGGTGCGCAACACCCGGCGTCGGGATCGGCCCCAGCAGCTGTGCATTGGCCCCCGCAGCGATCAACCCTGCCTGCAAACCCGCTTCGAGCATGTAACCGGAAAGACGCGTGTCCTTGCCGATCAACACCGTGCGCTGCGTATCCTGCATCAGCACGCGACCCGCAGCATTGCCCAGGCGCAGGGCAAACTCAGCGGTTATCGGCGATTCGCCCACGTGACCGCGGATGCCGTCGGTGCCAAAGTACTGTCGCTGTGCCATGGAGGATTCCGTATCGATTCAAGCGCAGTATCGCCCAGTGTGGGGTTGCGCGATAGCCGCTTCGCAGCAGCGGCGTGCCGACAGTTTCACACTGGCAACACGCGCCAGCAGTCCCGCAAAAGGATTTGCACCAACTGGCCCCGACCTCGGCCAGGATGCACTCGCACCGACCACTATGCGCGAGCAAAGTCGAATGCGAGCAGTTCACGGATGTCATCGGCAGCGAGCAGGCACATCAGCAATCGATCCATGCCCATGGCCACGCCAGCGCAATCGGGCAGTGTGGTCAGCGCGTCCAACAGACGGTCGTCAATCGGCGGCACTGACGACCCACGCGCAATACGCACTGCGTGATCGCGTTCGAATCGCTGGCGCTGCTCGCCGGCATCGTTCAACTCGTGATAGCCGTTGGCCAGTTCGCGCGCACCCAAGAAAGCCTCGAAGCGTTCAGCCACCGGGGGATCGCCGTTGCGCACCCGCGCCAGCGCACATTGCGAGCCAGGAAAGTCAAACACCAATAGCAGACGATTGTCGGGATTGGCAGGCTGCAAACGATGCGTGATGATCAGGTCAAGCCAATCGTCGCGCAGCAATCCCTCGCCATCAATGCGTACATCCGCAAGTACCGCCTGCAGCAGTTCGAGCGAGGCGCAATGCGGGTCGAGCTGCAGTGCGTCGTGAAACCAGTCGCGATAACTGATTTCGGTGATGTGCACACTGCGTTCAAACAGTGACAGCGCCGATTCGATCAATTGCGCCACCTCACCCATCAGCTGACGATGATCCCAGCCGACGCGATACCACTCCAGCATGGTGAATTCCGGGTTATGGCGCGCACCTGCTTCACCATTGCGAAACACGCGGCCCATTTCATAACAGTCGCCGATCCGGGCCGCGAGTAATCGCTTGAGCGGATACTCGGGTGAGGTGCGTAGCCATCGGCGCTTAGCGCCAGCATCGGTATGGCCGCTGAAGTCGGTATGGAAGCTCTCGATGTTCGGGTCCGTGTTGCCGGCAGCGCTGAGCATCGGCGTTTCCACTTCGAGTACTGCGCGCTGCGCGAAGAATGTGCGCACGTGGGCATAGAGACGAGCGCGGGCGCGGAGGTGCGCGAACGTGGAAGATGCGCAGGAAGTGGAAGATGCGCAGGAAGTGGGAGCGGCGTGACCCGCGATTCCCGAAGCAGCCGGATCGCTGGAGGAATCGCGGCTTACGCCGCTCCCACATTCGCCGCTCCCGCAGTTGATGCCGGGGACCGTCTCGCCACTCATCCCGCATGATCCTCAAGCAGTTTCAACAACGCCGCTTCATCGAGCACCGCCACGCCAAGCGCCTGCGCCTTATCCAGCTTCGACCCCGCCTCGGCGCCGGCAACCACGAAACTGGTTTTCTTCGACACACTTCCGGACAATTTGGCGCCAAGCGCTTCGAGACGGGCACCGGCCTGGTCGCGTGTCATCGCAGCCAGCGTTCCGGTCAGCACCACGCTTTGGCCGCTGAGAGGGCCAAGCAGATCCAACACACTCGCATGCTTGCGTAACGCGACGACTTGCTCATCAATGCTGTGAAAGCGCTGGTTCCACTGCGCGTCGGAAAACAAATCACGTAACTGCCCCATTGCCGATTCGTTCCAGCCCAGGGCACGAAGATCGACTGTTTCGAGCGCGGCTAGCCCGGAAAAATTGGCGACGCGCTCGGCGGTCTGGCGAAATATCGTGCCGGCGACATTGGGGAAAAACACGGTTCCCGGCTCGGACCTGAAAGTCTTCAAGGCCTCGAGCAAGAACGCCAGGTCGAGACGCGCGACGAAATCTGCCGCTGCCGCGCCGCGACCTTCGGGCACGACATCCGCTGCGAGCAACTGGTCAATCACTTCCTGGTTGTGCGGTTCCGAAAAAAAAGCTGCGATCGATTCGGCTACCGTTCGGCCAACATTGTTGACGGCAATCAACACCAGCACGTCGGCACGGCGAACCTGGCCCAAGTCACCAAACGCATCGGCAAGGTCCTTCGCGGTGCCCTCGCCGGTTTGCAAAATACCCAGGGCAAACAACAGTCGCTGCAGCGTCGTGCGCTTGCTGGTTTCGATCGAGGCCAACAGGTTCTGTGCCCATTTCAGCGGCACTTTCTTTTTTTGGTCCGGCGCAATGCCATCGCGCGCGTCCTGCAATCGCTTGAGTTCGATCAAATCCTCCAGCGTCAGCGCGTAAAGATCAGCCACGCTACGCAGCGTTCGCCTATCGCCAGCGCGCTGCAAGAATGCAAGGCTGACCATGTCGTCAATGGTCTCGGTTCCCAGTCCTTCGATATCCATGGTGCGACGCGACGCAAAATGCCGCACAGCCTCTTTGCGCTGCGCCGGGCAGATCAGCCCGCCACTGCATCGCGACACGGCTTGATCCTGCTCGCGCACGACATGCGAGTCGCATTCCGGGCAAAACGCCGGCATCGACCAGGCAATGGCACCCTCTTGCCTGGCATCGAGCACCACCGCGACGATCTCCGGAATAACGTCACCGGCACGTCGCACGATCACGGTATCGCCTACCCGCACATCCTTGCGTCGCACCTCGCTTTCATTGTGCAAGGTGGCGTTGGTGACCACGACACCGGCGACATGGACCGGACGCAGCCTCGCTACCGGCGTGATCGCGCCAGTTCGACCCACTTGCACGTCAATGGCTTCGACCACGGTCTGCTCTTCCTGGGCTGGAAATTTGTGCGCGATGGCCCAGCGTGGCGCGCGTGATACGAAGCCGAGGTCATCCTGCTGGTCGTAACGATCGAGCTTGTAGACCACCCCGTCGATATCCACGTCGAGTGCATCGCGCTTGCCGCCAATTTCGCTGAAATAGTCCAACAATCCGCGCAAACCCGCTGCCGTGCGCACCTCGGCATGCACCGGAAAACCCAGCGCGCGCAAACGCTGAAGCGTTTGCGAGTGCCGAGGCGGTACCGGCCAACCATCAACGACACCGAGCGCATAGGCATAGAAGCCCAACGGGCGCGATGCGGTGATGGCCGGGTCCAGCTGGCGAAGAGAGCCGGCGGCACCGTTACGCGGATTGGCCAAGGCTTTTTCGCCGCGTTCGCGCGCGGCTGCGTTGAAGGCATTGAACGCCTTGCGCGGCATCACCACTTCGCCGCGCACCTCAAGCAGCGCAGGCGCGCTTTCGGTAGCAAGGCGCAACGGAATTGAGCGCACTGTGCGCAGGTTGGCGGTCACGTCCTCACCCGTCGCGCCATCGCCGCGAGTGGCGCCACGCACAAACAGGCCATGCTCGTAACGCAGACTGATGGCCAACCCGTCGAGCTTGGGTTCGACCGAGAATTCGGGATTGACCGCACCTGTCGCCTGCACGATTCGGCGCACGAAATCAGAGACGTCCTGCTCACCGAATGCATTGCCAAGCGACAGCATCGGCACCTGATGCACAACCTCGGCAAAAACACGCGCGGCTTTGCCACTGACGCGCTGCGTAGGCGAATCGGGGGTGATCAGATCGGGATGCGCCGCCTCAATCTCACGCAATTCGCCCATCAAGCGATCGTATTCACTGTCGCTGATGCCGATCTCGTCGAGCACGTAGTAGCGATGATCGTTGATCGCAATCTGGCGGCGAAGCTCGGCGAGGCGATCGGCGGGCGTTTCAGGCGATGCGGAGTTCATGAACCATGTCCAGCAGTGGGAGCGGCTTGAGCCGTGATGCTCTTGCATCGGCTGACGAAGATCAACTGCATCGCGGTTGAAGCCGCTCCCACACGCAATGCATCGCGGCTTATCCTCCGCCTAGAGAACCTCTGAACAAGTTCGGAGCCTAGATAGCCCCCTGAGTCAGGGGGCGAAAAACCGCAGGTTTTTGGGGGTGTGGCAAGCGATACGCAGTGTAGCGAAGACGATGTGGTGACTTATTCAGAGGTTCCCTAGGAGACCACGGCCGGCCGATCCAGCCCCGGTGCCTTTTCTCGGGCGAATCGCCGAGTGAACGTCTCCATCGCCGCAAACGCCGCCGGAATCACGATCAGACTGAGCAGGGTCGACGTAATCAGCCCGCCAATCACTGCCACCGCCATCGGTTGCCGAAACGCCGCGTCGGCCCCAAAACCCAGGGCAATCGGTGACATGCCCGCAGTCATTGCAATCGAGGTCATCAGCACCGGGCGCGCGCGCTTGCGGCAGGCGTCGATGACCGCGTCATGCATGCTCATGCCCTGATCGTGTTCAGCAATGACTGCATAGTCGACCAGCAGAATGGAGTTCTTGGTGGCGATGCCGATCAGCATCAGCAGCCCGATCAGCGCCGGCAGCGAAAGCAGAGTACCGGTCAACAACATCAGACCAAATGCGCCTCCCGCCGACAGCGGTACCGCCGCGAGGATGATCAGTGGGTGACTGGCGCTGTTGAACAACAGCAACAAGACGGCGTAGACACAAAAAATGCCGGCCACCATGGCCAGTGCGAAGCCGACGAAGAGCTCGATGAAGATTTCCGAGTCGCCGGTGTTGAGCACCTGAACGCCAGGCGGCAAGCGCTTCAACGAGGGCAATTGCTCGACCTGGGTCATGACATCGCCCAACGGCTGACCGTTGAGTTCGGCAGTGAAGGTGATATTGCGCTGACGCCCGAAGCGATCGACCTGCGACGGCCCACTGGCACGACGGATCGTGGCCACCGCCGACAGCGGCACGGTGCCGCCCTTGGCACTGGGTACCCGCAACATCTGCAGCAGACTCTCGTCGGTCAATGCTGCTTCATTGAGCCGCACGCGAATCGGCACCTGCCGATCGGCGAGATTGAGTTTGGCCAGCCGCTGGCGATAATCGCCGCTGGTGGCAATCCGTGCTGCCTCGGCAATATCGATCGTGGATACGCCCAGATCCGCCGCCCGCCTTGCGTCCGGCACAATCACCCATTCCGGACGCAGCAACGAAGCGGTGGAACTGATCGTGCCCAGCCCCTGCAAGGTGCGCAGATCGCGTTCGAACATCTGCGCGGCCGCGTAGAGACGTGTCGGGTCGTCGCCAGTCAGCACCAACTGCATCTGTTCGCCTGGCTCGCTGCTCAGGAAACGCTGCCGGATGCCGGGAATCGCGGTCAACATGCGTCGCGTTTCGGCCTCAAGTTCCTTTTGTGAGCGTTCGCGATCGCCTTCCAGTCCCCAGTCGATCACCAGTACGGCGCGACGCACATCGTCGACGCCGCTGACTGCGGGATCACCCAGATCAACCGTGCCGCCAACTGTGGCATAGACCTGTCTGGCCTCGGGCAGCGTGCGAATCATGCCGCGCGCCCGTTCTGCAAGGCGCGCGGTTTCCTCCAGGCTCACGCCGGGTGGCAGCTCGAGGCTGAGATTGCTGCGGCCCAGATCCGATCCGGGAATAAAAGTTGCTGGAATAAACGGCACCAACATCAGCGAACCGACGAACATCGCCAGTGCCAGCGACAGCGTCAACCCGCGTCGGCGCAATGCCCACTCGACCCAGCCCAGGTACCAGATCATCAGGCGACTATCGCCTGCTTTCTGCGGCTTGGCCTTCATCTGATAGGCAGCCATCATCGGCGTCAGCAGGCGCGCGACCAGCAACGAAAACATCACCGCGGTCGCCGCGGTCCAACCAAATTCGAGAAAAAACTTGCCGGCGATCCCCGGCATGAAGGCCACCGGCACAAAGACTGCCGCCAGCGTCGCCGAGGTCGCAATCACCGCCAGACCAATCTCATCGGCGGCATCGAGCGCGGCTTGCTTGGGCGTTTTGCCCATGGCCAGATGCCGATCGATGTTTTCGACTTCGACGATCGCGTCATCGACCAGGATGCCGACCACCACGGCGAGTGCCAGCAGTGTAATGAGATTCAGGCTGAACCCGAATAACCACATGACTGCGAACGTTGGAATGATCGACAACGGCAGCGCCACTGCAGATATCCACGTGCTGCGCCAGTCGCGGAGAAACCACCACACCACTAGCACCGCCAGCAATGCGCCTTCCCAGAGCATGTCCATAGATGACTTGAACGAACCGCGTACTTCCGCGACACCCGAACTGATCAGGCTGAAGGTGACTCGAGGATGATCCTTTACCAGTGTTGCGATCTTCTTTTCGATGCGCTCACCGACGTCGATTTCGCTGGAGCCCACCGTGCGCGTCACGTCGAAGCTCACCACGGGCCGACCATCGAGCAACGCCAGCTGACGGCGCTCGGCGTGCGCATCGCGAATCTCGGCGAGTGCGCTCAGGGGCAGCTGGCGTCCGTCCGGCAGCACAATCGGGAACTGATTCAGGTCCTGCGCGATGGCGACGGTGCCAACGGCACGGATCGCCTGCTCGCCCTGCCCGATCGTGGCGCGACCGCCGGAGCGTTCAAGCTGTGAACGCGCGATCTGATCCGATATCTGACCGGCAGTCAGGCCATAGGCATTGAGCACACCGGGGCGCAGATCGACGCGCACTTCGCGCTGTACGCCACCACTGCGTCGAACCTGGCCAACGCCATTGACTGCGTACAAGGCCTTGCTCACTTCGTTGTCGACAAACCAGCTGAGCTCACTCTCGCCCAGACTTTCGGAGGAGACTGCATAGGTCAGCAACGAACCACCGGTAATGGTAATTTTCTGGATGATGGGTTCGTCTATGTCTTGCGGCAGATCGCTGCGCACGCGCGATACTGCATCGCGCACTTCGTCCAGGGCCTCGTTGACATCACGGCCGATCTTGAACTCGATGTAAGTCGTCGACGCGCCCTCGACCACGGTCGAGATCAGCTTGTTGATCTGCGGCAAGCTGGCAACGGAGTCCTCGATCTTGCGCGAGACCTCGGTCTCCAGCTGATTGGGCGTGGCACCAGGCAGCAACACGGTGACGGTTATTCCGGGGAACGCGATATCCGGAAATCGTGAAACCGCCAGCTGGTGGAATCCGATCAGACCAGCAGCGCCGAGCAGGATGAACGTCAGAATCGCCGGCAGCGGTCGATTGATCGACCAGGCGGAAACATTGATGGCCATGCTCAGCCTCCGTTGCACATGGACGTGCAAATACCGCCGGAACAATTCGCACAAGCACCGTCGGCAGCCGCCTGATCTGACTGCACCACACGCACGCGATCGCCATCACTGAGGAAGGCAGCGCCCTGGACCACCACACGGTCCGCAGCTTCGATTCCGCTAAGCACTTCGGTGCGCTCACCGAACGCCTGCCCGACTTCGATGCGACGCTGTGTCACCACATCTTTGGCGCCGAGGATGAAGGCATAGCGATACCCGTCACGCTCGACAATCGATGCCGACGGCAACATCGGCACCGTTGCGTTGCCGAGCAAGATCTCACCATTGGCGAACATGCCGGCCTTGAGCTTGCCGGGAATTTCGATATCAGCGTAGACCATGCCAGTGCGACTGACCGCGTCCAAACCCGGAGAAACCTTGCGCACTTTGGCCAGGATCGGGCCAGAATCCGATGCAACGTTGACTATGGCTCCGGGTATGACGCGAACGAAATCCGACTCGGGCAATTGCGCACGCCATTCCAGTCGACCCTGTCGGATCAGACGCAAAAGTTCCGCTCCCGCGCTGACTACCTGTCCCGGCTGCACTTCTCGCGCCGAGATCAACCCGTCATCGGGCGCGCGCAGGCTGGCGAACTCCACATGCAACTGAGCTGATGCGAGAATGGCCTGAGCATTCAGAACCGCGGCATCAGCGACGCTCTCGCCTGCGATCATTTGATCGATATCGCCAGCGGCCATCAGCTGGCGTTCCTGCATACGTCGCGCGCGTTCGGCATTGGCATGTGCCAGCACCTGATTGGCCTTGGCCTGCACCACCATCGCCTGTTGCTGGCGCAGCTCGGCCTGCAGCGTGCGTTGATCCAGTCGCAGCAACACATCACCCTTGCGCACCGCGTCGCCGACTTCCACCAGCACTTCGGCAACGCGAACGCCAGCCAGTTCCACTCCCAGACTCATTTCTTCCCAGGCCGTTATCGACCCCGCGCTGTGAATCATCCGATTCAGTTGGATCTGTTCCAACGCGCCAACGGTGACCGTCAAACTGGGTGCTGATTGCGGTTTATCGGGCGCTTTGCCGCAAGCCACGAGTAGCATCACACTCAACGCCAACACCGCGCGCCTTCCTGTTGCGACTGCAAATTGCATCGGCTTGGTCTCTATGGGGAAAGTGGATACGCCACGATAGCCGATTTTGCCGAAATGAATCGACCGGCGAAAAGCGCCACTTCAAGTGCCGGTTCAGACCGCAATCAGCACGCTACTGAAACCCACCGGCAGGGCGCCCGAGTTGGGCGCGTCCACCGCCCAATGACGCGTGTTGGTCACAATGCATGCATCGGAAGCCCGCGATAACCACGCCAGGCTATGGCTGGCCGTGCGTCGTATCGATGCGGGTGTAGACGATCGCCTCGCCCTCGTCAACCTTTGCCGCAGAGTCTGATGTGCTGCCGTTTTCGATATAGGTCTCGCTGCGTGTATAGGAATTTGCATCGCCAATTTCCAGCCACATGAAATGCTGATGCCAGCCGCCGGGCACATGCAGATTGCTGCCGTCTTTCAGCACAAACGACAAACGCCGCGCATCCGCTCCCGGCACCCAGCGCAGCCGCGGCTGATTGCCTTGCGGGCAATAGTGTGTGGCAAGCAATTGGTCGCCATCAAGGTGATACAGCGTAATCGATTCGCGCCCAGGCGCCAGCGCCCAGGTTTCAACCAGGACGGTTCCACTCGCGCTGAGTCGGTAGGTCACCCGGTGTTCGCGGCCATCGGCAAAAGTACCTTTCCATTCGCCGACCAGCGCCCCGAGTTGTTTGAATACTTCGGCTCCACTCGCGGTGGGTCGAGCCGGCGCTGTCGCGACCGCCGCGACAGCTCCGGTCGATGACGGCGCAAACTGACCCATCACCGGCACCAGCCAGATCGACAGCAGCAAGGCCGCAGTCCCCATCATCGGTAGCGTTCGAATCGGCATCGTCATTCTCCAGCAGGCCAGTCGCAACACGCACCTTAGCGCAGCGCGCCGGCGCCAATGCGCACTTGTGTTCGGCCTGGCGCAGTTTGCATTCGCTCCGGCGAGCAGCTGCCGCTGAGTGCGTGCGATAGAAAATGAGCCGCGCCAAACCGGCTCCACGATTTCTCCATAGTGTTTGCACATTGCCCCCTCAAAGTCTCGATCCAGCAAGTCCTTCTGGGCGCGCGTCGGCGACCCAGGATTCGAAGCGCGAACCAGGAGCACGACCATGCAGCAGCGCCGCAGCCATCCCATCGCCATGGTGCTCTGCGCACTTGTCGCCAACTTGGGTGCCTTCGCGCAGGCACCGCCACCGCCACTGCAGCCACTGGGCCCACCGCCGATACCTGCAGGCAACCCGCAGAGCGTCGCGAAGATCAATCTTGGCAAAGCGCTATTCTGGGACGAGCAACTGTCGATCACCGGCACCGTGGCCTGTGGTAGTTGCCACCGTCCTTCGAATGCGGGTACAGATCCGCGCAGCCTGTTCGTAAATGCTGGCAGCACGCATCCCGGGCCTGACGGCGCCTTCGGCAACGCCGACGACGTGCAAGGGTCAGCTGGCGTTCCGGCGCACGATGGCGCCGGCACGTATCACGCCAGCGCCAGTTTCGGAATGCAACCCCAGGTCGGTCGCCGCAAATCGCCGTCGACAATCAATTCTGCCTATGCGCCATTGCTGTTCTGGGATGGGCGCGCGGGCACCAGCTTTTCCGACCCGATCACCGGGCAGATATTGATTGCGCAGGGCGGCGCATTGGAAAACCAGGCACTTGCGCCGCTGTTGGATACGAGTGAAATGGCAGCGCAGGGTGCCGTGGTTGGTGGCATCGCCGGTCGCATCATCAACGTCCGCCCGCTGGCCTTGGCCAACAATATTCCTGCTGCACTTTTAGCGTGGATCAATGGACGTGGTTACCCGGCGCTGTTCGCCGAGAGTTTCGGCACAGCGGAAGTCAGCCCGGCACGCATCGCGTTGGCCATGGCCAGTTACGAGCGCACACTGAACGCGACGCAGACTCCAATCGATCAACAGTTCGCCGGCCAGCAAGTGTTGACGCAACTGGAACTGGACGGCCAGCAAGTGTTCGTTGCCAATGACTGCGCCGGTTGCCACGCGGGCAACCGTTTCACCGACGACAACTTCCGTTACATCGGCGTGCGGCCGGTCAACGACGACCTCGGCCGCTTCGCGCAGACCAACAACAATGCCGACCGCGGCGCATTCCGCGTGCCCAGCCTGCGCAATGTCGCCATGCGCGCGCCATACATGCACAACGGCAGGTTCGGCACACTCGATGCAGTGGTTGAGTTCTACAATCGCGGCGGCGACTTCAACGCACCCAACAAAGACCCGCGTGTGCGCCCGCGCAATCTCAGCCAGCAACAAAAAACCGCGTTGCTTGCGTTCCTGCGTCGACCGCTCACTGATCCGCGCGTCGCCGCTGAGCTGCCACCGTTTGATCGTCCCACGCTGTACACCGAATCGAACCATGTGCCGTCGATCGTCGGAAGCGCAGCCGCCGGCAGCAATGGCATCGCCCCGACCATCATTGCAATCGAACCGCCACAGCTTGGCAATGCCAATTTTACCGTCGGCATTGCCAACGCAATGGGCGGCGCGACCGCAACCCTGGTCGTCCACTCCAGCGACCCCGGTATTCAATCCAGCATACCGACCGGTGATTTCGCCAATCTGATCACGACTCTTTCGGGCAGCGGCGCTGGCACCGGTAGCGCGTCGTTGCAACTGGATTTGGGCAACGATCCAGCTTTGCTCGGCCAAACGCTCTACGGTCGTTACTACATCGCCGATGCCGCCGCAATAAATGCTCTGTCGGTCACACCGGCTTTTCGGATCACCGTGTTTGGCGTAGCGCCCACCCTGCTGATGGCCGATGGCTTCGAGTGACGAATGAGTAGCCGTGACAGAAACCGCTGCGCGCGTGTTTCAACACCCTGCCGACATTGCTGGCCAACACAGGTCATTTGCTTGGCGCAGGCCAGGGCCGAGGCTGGAAACCTTCGCCCTGATTGCTTTGCTGGACCGCCATTGCGACTGGCTTGCCCAGTTTATCGAGGTCGACACTGACCAAGATGTCAGCAACCCGCGGCACCTTCGGTCTGCTGTTCAAACCGGAATGGCGCGGAGGCGCCGCGTCGCGAGGCAGAGTGATTTCGCGCTTCGCATTCGGCACTGAGCTGTGAAGATCACCAGTCGCGATCGGCGGACATGCCAGCGGGCGGAGTGAATACACAATCCTTGACAGCAGTGGCGCGAAATTGGTGCACCGCGGAATGATTCCGCAGTGCAATCCATGCGAAGGTCATGACTGGATCGTGTGTGCGGGTTCCTAAACCGGTTAATGCGCGATCCGTTGCAACAGGGACATCAAATCAGCACCGGGGGAGTTTGATGAACAGCATTGATCGATGGATCGTGGTGGTCTTGGTCACCTTGATTTCGGCCGCGGCTCAAGCCGGACAAGGGCCACGCGTGTACCTGCTGAACGACGCGCGACTGGTACAGACTGTTCAGGGCGATGTAATGAAATTTCGCTGCGAGCAGATGGGCACTGAAGGGATAGCGTGCGTCGTTGGATCCGCGACTGCAACACCCTGGCAAGAATGGAATTGCAGAGCATGAAGCGCGAAGGCCATCTGGGCGATACTAAAGTGGAACGCGTCCCGCTCGGCGACAAGCCGGTCAACGATGAGCTGGTTTTGACGCTACCGACCCGACCCGGCGCTCGCGCTGACAGCGGTCTCGTTGCCGACCCATAAGCCGCTCCCGGAGACTGACCTCGCGTGGGTCTGACGCAAGGCGCGGACGGTTGCTCCGTTCAAACAAAACGTCGAGCAAGCGCGGTGTGAACGGCGCCACCGCGCGGGTGACTCGGCCGGCCCAGAAGCGTCGGTCGAATTGCGCCTGACCTGGACATCCCGCTGGTCACGACCTTTCTCTGTCGAGAGTAACTGGTAGTTCTGCCAGCGGGTTGAATTCAAACACGATGCGGATCCAGCTGTCGCGCTATGTGCGTGCACGGGTGTTGGATCTGAGCGCGCTCCACGAAGCCGGTTTCGAGCAGGAAAGCGCATGGAAATTTCAGCCTTTGGTGTTTCCAATCGGAACAAGTGGACGCAATACTTCGAGCGGGAGCACAACCAGGCGATGCTGCGCGCAACCGGCGCGTTACAGCGAAATCAGATCCAGCGCCAATGCCCGCGCGCAGGCCGCCTGACGGCCGTGGACCCGCAGCTTGCTGGCCGCTCGCTGCAGATGGTAATTCACCGTGTGCTCGCTGATCGACAGGATGCGCGCGATGTCCCAGGAGGTTTTTCCGACACAGACCCAGCACAGGATTTCGCATTCGCGACTACTCAGCGCTGGCGCCGGCGCCGCCGATCCGAGCAGTCGACGCACGCTGGCGTTAACGCACGAGGCGAAATACAACGCAGGCGCCACCAGCGGGGCGAGGTCACGCAAATTGCTGGTTGACGGAGTGGAAAACGTCATCAGTCCCCAACTGATCCCGGGCGATGAAAGCGGAATGGTAATCCCGCCACGCAAGCCGACTGCATTCGCGGTGCGCAGCACGGAGCGGGCGCTGCGTGCCAGATCGGCGCGGGTGTTGGCCACCCCCGCATCAACGCTCCACGCGGTTGCCGGCAATCCAGCGCGGGCGTGTTTCACGCGCACGTCGGTCAATTGCTGACTCGCGTCATTCCAGCCAGCGTAGAGTGCCTGCCACGCCCCGTCATCGAGGTTGTGCAACTGGTAGTCGCCCGCATCCTGTTCGCCACGTGCGCGCGGCATTTTCAAGACGTAGACATGGTGTTCGAAACCCAGCAGCCGAACGCACTGCGCCGTATCCCGTTCGAGCTGAGACAACGTAGTGACGCGCAAAATGCGTTCGGAAAATTCCCAGGGATGCATGCAGGACTCGGGTGGTTTAGTGTTTGGTGCCCAGCGGATTCAAGGTCTGTAGCGGGCTATGACCGCAGTCGAAATGGCTCACTTCTGAACACTTCGGCGCGTCGTGAGCAACGACAACGCGCTTCGTGCTGAATCCCGCACTTACCAGTCAGTCGGCCTATAGTCTTTCAAGAACTGCCCCCACGAATGCTCGCCGGTGTTGATGCCGTGGATGATCGGATCGACGATACGTGCGGCGCCGTCGACGATGTCGAGCGGCGGATGGAAGCGCTCTTCAATGGTTTTGCGCGCGGCAATCTCGGCCGGATCTTCGTCGGTGACCCAGCCGGTGTCGACGCTGTTCATGTGAATGCCATCCTGATGGTAATCCGTCGCTGATGTGCGCGTCATCATGTTGAGCGCGGCTTTGGCCATGTTCGTATGCGGGTGACGCGTGGTCTTGAAGTTGCGGTAGAACTGACCTTCGACAGCGGAAACATTGACGATGTGTTTATCGCGCTGGGGCGTACGCAGCATCAACGGCTTGAGTCGCGCGTTGATGATAAATGGCGCGATGGCATTGACCAGCTGCACTTCGAGCAATTCCACTGACGGGACCTCGGCCATCTGCAAGCGCCAGGAATTACGCCCGCGCAAATCGATCTGCTGCAAGTCCTGGTCGAGCCGGCCTTCCGGAAACAAGTGCGATTGCACCATCAGTTCTTCAGGCAACAGCCGCGCCTGCGAAAGCTCAGCCGACGACGCTGGCGCGCCCTGAATGGCAGCGGCGCGTTTTGCCGGCTGATCTGCACTGGACTCCGCCAGTATCTGGTAACTGCGCAGCCCCTCGTAACTACCCAGAAGCCTGCGAATATGTTCCGGTGCTTCATGCAGCGCTGCAGTTTCACCGGCCATCATGTGCGCATAAAACTCCGGCGGCCTGCGCACTGTCTGACAGGCGTTGTTGATAATGAAATCCAGACGCTCATGCGTCGCCAGCAACTGAGTGCAAAACGCTTCGACGCTTGGCGTATGACGCAGATCCAGTCCGAATATTTCCAGTCGATGTCCCCACTCCGAGAAATCCGACTCCTGCGCATACCGTGCTGCCGAATCTCGAGGAAAGCGCGTGGTCACGATCAGATGGGCACCGGCGCGCAGCAACTTGATTCCCGCCTGATACCCGATCTTCACCCGTCCGCCGGTCAGCAGCGCGACACGGCCACGCAAATCGGCCAATTCGTGCCGCTTGTTGAAATTGAACTCCGCACAAGTCGGACATAACTGGTCGTAGAAGTGATGGATCACCGAGTACTTCAATTTGCAGACGTAGCAGTGCTGCGGCTCAATCGACTCTCTGCGTTCGGCACCGGTTTGCGTCTCGTCGTTGTCGGCGTCCTGCGCGACAAAACCTTCGGGCGGAAAGTAGTTGGGCGTGGTGAACACCGGCTTGCGGCGCAGGGCGCGAATTCCGGTCGCATGCAACACGGCATCGTCGCTGCGAATTTGCGCCTTGACCTTCACCTTCGCCGCCGCTTTGCGATGTTGGCGACGCGCGACCGGGTCGGGGATGTATATCTGCCCGATGCACTGATGCAGGCGTACCCGCTCGTCCACCGGCAGCGACTCCATCAAGGAACCATTGGCGGCAATCAATTCCAGCACCTCGATGGCGGTGCGGACGCGCTCCAACAGAACGCTGTCGGTCAGGTTTGCTGATATTCCAGATTCAATCGGCAGTGTCACGATTCGCAGTCCATTCAAGTCAACGCGGTTGCGTCAGGGTATCGGCAGTAGCACGTGGCACCGAAACCATCGTTCGTGGAAAAAGCATCGCGTAGACTACCTGCTCTATCGCCGCTCCGAGTCTTGAGCGGTGCTGAACCCGGCGGTGCCCGGCTACGGAAGCGGCGACCGCATACCGGTCGCATGGTGCCTGCTGCGCCCGCTGCCCATTGCCCGGCGCAACCACCCGTCAAACCGGACGACAGCCCCGGCGATGACCTGAGGTTCTGCCCATGGTGTAACACGCAGTTGTCCCGCAACTCATTAGTTTGACAGGATTTTTTATGATGCTGCGGTGCGGCTTTACAGTGTTTCATGTAAACGTTTACATTGACTCCTGCCCTTGACCCAGCGCACGGTCGACGGCTTCGTGCAGGAGTCCGCTTCGACATGTCGGTAACGATCAAAGATGTAGCCAAAGCAGCCAAGGTGTCGGTGGCGACGGTGTCCCGCGCCCTGAACGGGCACGAAAGTGTTTCGGCAGACGCGCGCAAGCGCGTCATTGATGCTGCGCGCAAATTACGCTACGTCCCACATAGTGCCGCGCGCAGCCTGATCACGCGGCGCACCCAGACCATTGGCGTCCTGCTGCCGGACCTGCACGGTGAGTTTTTCTCCGAACTGATCCGCGGCATCGATCAGGCCGCGCGGCGCGAAGGTCTGCACATTCTGGTGTCCAGTTCGCACGATGATGCCAAGGAAGCCGTCGCCGCGATTCGCACAATGAGCGGCCGTGTGGACGGACTGTTGATCATGTCCCCGCATATCGATGCGCGTTTGCTCAAAGACACCTTGCCGACGGGGTTGCCCATCGTGCTGATGAACACCCCGGTCGACGATGTTGACTACGACACCATCGCCATTGACAACTATTGGGGCGCGCACGCCATGATTCGCCACCTGGTGGGCCGCGGCTATCGCTCGATTGCGTTGATTGCTGGGCCCGAGCACAACTTCGACGCGAAGGAACGGCTGCGTGGCTACCGCGATGCGCTGGCGGAGCTGCTACCCGACAGCCCAGAACGCATATTTTCTGGAGACTTCAGCGAGGAATCGGGCTATCGCGCGGGGCAACGCATCATTGGTCTTCGCGATCGCCCCGACGCGGTATTCGCCGCCAACGACATGATGGCCGTAGGTTGCCAGTTTGCGCTGACCGAGGTCGGCCTGCAGGTACCTCGCGATATCGGCCTGGCCGGTTTCGACGACATCCCGATGGCACGATTTGTCTCGCCGCCACTGACCACGGTTCGGGTGCGCATCGCCGAGTTGGGTCAACAGGCGCTGGAGCGACTCGTAGCTGGATTTTCACCTCAAGACAATGTC
>JANMSL010000315.1:0-4271 GCA_031389245.1 Lysobacterales bacterium
CCCTCGACCTCAATGGAACACTTGGCCAGCAAGTGTTTGCCTCGCTTGAGGGCAAGGCGGCAGTTGCACAAAAGAACTGGGGCGCGATGGGAACTACCGTGATCATTGACCACGGGGCAGGGGCTTACACCGTGTATGGACATTTGCACGATCTGGATGTCAAGGAAGGTCAGCAGGTTGCTGCCGGAGCCAAGATTGGTTCGATTGGCTACAGTGGCAATGCTGCAGAGCTGCAAGCTGCTGGACTGCCGGCACATCTACACTTTGCCCTCATTCAAGCAGGCCAGACCGGACTAGCCGACAAGGACAAACCACTGCGTCGCATGCGTGATTGGGCGGACTATTGGCAAAGCCTCGGCGCTGACCTGACGGGAGCAGTGAACCCAGCGCTGTTCATGGACGGTGCTGCCTGCTGGTCGGGAAGCCCAAATGTTGGTGCGCCCGGCGAAATCTGATCGAACGTGGGGATCCAGCGTGCTGACGCAGGACATGTGGTTGGTGATGGACTCCGTCGCGTCCAGCTCACGTTGACTCTCAGCTTAGGGCGCCATTTGGTCGAGCGATGGTTCGGCACCATCAAGTTGCGCGTAATCCGAAGTGGGTGCTGCGACTGTGTTATTGATCTTCTTCCGCGCGTCAAACGTTTCTCGGGGCGTCGTCACATCACCCGTTCCAGCAAACTCATTCCTCAACCAGTCCAACAATATTCTTGAACAGCCCATTGACGAAGGGGGCTGAGCGTGGGTCGCCGTAGGCGCCGGCGGTGAACACTACGGTTAGATCCAGGTCGGGCACTACGAACACGCGCTGCCCGCCATTGCCAAATGCGGCGCTCCAGGCGAGCGGCTTTCCTTTCCAGTTCACCGTACCCGCCCACCAGTGATAGCCATACTGGAGGTCGGCGATGCCGGTGCTGATGCGTGGTTGCAGTGTGGCGGCGACCCACTGTGCCGGAACGATCTGTTGACCCTTCCATTGGCCGTGGTCCAGCATCATGCGGCCGATTTTGGCCATGTCGCGCGGGCGCATGCGCAGACCGTTGAAGGCCATGGGGCGCCCATGCAGGTCGCTCAGCCACTGCCAATCGCGAATGCCGAGTGGTTCGAACAAAGCGCTGCGTGCAAAGTCCTTGAACGGTGTTTGCGTGGTGCGCGCGACGATTTCGGCAAGCAAGGCGGTGCCGCCGCCGCTGTAGTTGAACTGGGTTGCGGGCGCAGCGGCGATCGGATGACTCAGCACATAGCGATGGGGCGACCATTTCCAGAACAGCCGAAGCTCATCGTCGCGGCCCGCACCTCCCTCGCTCCACTTCAGTCCGCTGCTCATCGTCAGCAGGTGCTCCAGTGTGATCGCCCGATGTGCGGGCGTTGCCAGCGCTGCATACTCGGGGAAAAAATCCAGCACCGGCGTGGAAAGCGCTCCAATCTCTCCGCGCGATTGGGCGATGCCTATCAGCAGACCGACGACGCTCTTGCCGACCGAGCGCGTGTCGTGAAGCATGTCGGGCCCGAATTTTCGTTTGCGCGCGACCAGGCTGTATACCGACTTGTCCTTGCCCGTGCGGTATCGCTCGGCCACCAGAAAACCGCGTCGCTCGATGATGACGCTGTGCAGATTGGCCGGCCCAGCCAGCGCAGCGTCGAGCAATGCTTGGGTGCGCGCCTCATCGAAACCTGACTCCTGCAGACCGCGCACCCGCCAACCATCGTCGGTGATGGCGGGACGCGCATAGTCGTTTCCAGCAGCCAACCCGATGAGTGGCGCGTAGAGCAGTGTCAGTGCAATGAACCATTGCCTGATCACCAACGCGTAGTTGTCGGCCAATCCAATACTTGAAGCCACAGTGAACTCCAGAATGTGTCGAGGTGGCCGCGGCGGCGGGCCATAGCGTCAATTTCATGCGGCCGCTGTCACGCAGGATGCGTGCCACCCACCAACACCGACAATAGCCAGCGATCACACGCCGCAGCGATTCGCAGAGTCCAGATCCGAACAGTCTGCTACACAATCGGACATCGAAAACGAACACGCGCCTGGACCGCACGGGTGGGTAGTCAACAACGCGAGGGGGTCGGATTTTTATTTGACGCATGTGGGTCATATATGTATCGATACATGCTATATACGTGTACTATATGACCCATTATGACTCGAGCATCCCCATCTCTACTGCCGCGTTTGGCGCGCCTGCTCGAGCAATTGGGCGATCGGCTGAAGCTTGCGCGGCTACGCCGCAAGTATTCGGCGGAGACAGTGGCGCAGCGTGCGGGGATTTCGCGGAAGACGCTTTATCGGGTGGAGCAGGGCGATCCGGCGGTTGCGCTTGGTATCTATGCCAGGGTACTTCAGGTGCTGCGGCTTGAGCAGGGCATGGCCGCGTTGGCGGCGGATGACGATTTGGGACGACGGCTTCAGGACGCAGCTCTGATTCCAAAGCTCCGCGCGCCAAAGCGAAACACAGCGCCATCGCCAAACATTGCTGTTGAGTCCGACCACTCTGATTCGAGTGACGCCTAATGTATCGGCTCAGTACTGTGCAGACATGCGTGGACCTTGAGCGGTTTGACGAACCTGCGCTGATGGGAACTTTGAACTGCCAGGCAACGCGCGCTGGGGAAATCTTCTCGTTCGCGTACGCACCCTCTTGGCTGCAGCAGGCTGAGGTATTCGCGTTTGATCCGGATCTTGCTTTGGTTGCTGGATCTCAATACCCCGCATCGGATCGCTCGACTTTCGGTATTTTCCTTGATTCGTCACCGGATCGATGGGGCCGAGTGCTGATGCAGCGTCGAGAAAGCGTGTGGGCGCGCCGCGACGGACGCCGTCCGCGTGCGTTGACGGAATGGGATTTCCTGCTCGGTGTGCACGACGAAACCCGGCTCGGTGCACTGCGCTTTCGCGCAGCTGCTGACCAGGACTTCATCGACAACGACAATCGATTGGCGGCGCCACCGCTGGCATCGTTGCGCGAACTGCAGGCTGCGAGTCTTTCGTTCGAACAGCATGTCGATGATGAGGACCATCCCGAATATCAAAATTGGCTGTCGCAGTTGTTCGCGCCGGGTACATCGTTGGGCGGCGCGCGTCCGAAGGCTAGCGTGCGCGACGAGAGCGGCGCGCTGTGCATGGCCAAGTTTCCGAGTCGGCAGGACACACGCGATATCGGTGCTTGGGAATTGGTGGCACATCGTCTCGCGGCCAGGGCTGGCATAGAGGTGCCTCCGGCGCGGCCACTACGGATGCCGGACAGTCCGTACACCACCTTCCTGGTGAAGCGATTCGATCGCACGCCACGGCAAGAGCGGCTGGCTTTTGTTTCGGCCATGACGCTCACACAACGTGCCGACGGCGAAGCTGGAGCCAGCTATCTCGAACTGGTTGATCTGCTTCAGTCGCGGGGTGCAGACACCCATACTGACTGCGAACAGCTGTTCCGTCGCGTGGTGTTCAGTATCCTCATTCACAATTCCGACGATCACCTGCGCAATCATGGCTTCTTCATCGATCGGCACGGCATTCGTCTATCACCGGCCTACGACATTAATCCATCGATCGAACGTCGCACGCTGTCGTTGGCCATCAACGAGGTTGAAACGCAATGCGATGTATCCATCGCGATGGATGCTTGCCAAGACTATGGTCTGAATCGAGCGCAGGCAGATGCGGTGTTGAAAAAAGTTCGAGGCACGGTGGCGAATTGGCGTGAGGTGGCTGGCGGTTTGGGGATCGCTAGAGCGGAGCAGGAATTGATGGCGGGGGCGTTTCAGGGGTGAGTGCTCAAGTGCTGCGGGTCAGGAGTTTGGGGTCGGCGAAATCACGGGTGTCCAGGTTCCTTCAGTGCGCCGTATGGTGACTTGAGTCGTAGTGCATTCAGTCCCAAAATGGGACTATACTGCTGGCGTGAGGATCATTGCGCTCTCAACGCTGAAGGCGTTCTGGACAGTGCGACCTGAATACCGGGGCGCGCAGCAGCCAGCGTTGGCCTGGTATCGCGATGTGTTGGCAGCGGATTGGTCAAGTCCGGCCGAGGTGAAGGCGCAGTTTGGTAGCGCCAGCATTCTGAAAGATGGGCGCGTGGTGTTCAATCTCGGCGGCAACAAGTACCGCCTGGTGGTGTGGATCAATTACCCGTATCGCGTGGTGTATGTGCGCTTTTTTGGCACGCATCGACAATATGACGCGATTGACGTGCAAACGGTTTAGGCAATCAGGGGCATGGCATGAACATCAAACCGATCAATAGTAAACGCGACTATCAGGCGGCGCTGAAG
>JANMSL010000338.1:0-5674 GCA_031389245.1 Lysobacterales bacterium
CTCCTCTTGCCAAGGGCGGCCGTAGCCACGCTGCGACTGCCCGCCGTAGCCGCGATGGCCAGCGGCAAACACCTCAAAGTCGGCGCGGCAGCCGGAGCGCACCCAGATACCGCCACGATCGACACCCCAGTTCTCGTCTTCAATGCACTGGGTAGAGCTGATCTGAGCATATAGTGCCACCCCATCGCCGGTGTCTACCGGGCAGTAGTGGTCGCGTCGACTGATCGACTCGCAGCGGACGATGAAGGGCTCCTCCGCATACGATTGTGCAATCGCTGCTGGCGCCGAAAGCGCTGCAGTCAATACGAAAAGGGCCGAACCGATGGCGAACGCGCGCATGCAAACACTCCGTTGGATGCGCTCCCGCGCGTGTCGTTGCAGTGGATTGGCGCAGTCTAGTGTCGCCCGCGACGCCAGGATGAACTCAGCGCAACCCGATGCGCAATTTTCTAACCCTGGTTCACAACGTTTCAGAGGCGCGCACGAACATTGCCGTTGCACAATGCGAAGTTGACCGCGAGCGCCGCGCTCCGTAAACTCCGCCCCCTCGCAAGAGATGGGCGGTTAGCTCAGCGGTAGAGCACTGCTTTCACACGGCAGGGGTCACAGGTTCAAGCCCTGTACCGCCCACCATATACACGAGCGTGTTACGTCGAAGCCGGCCTAGAGCCGGCTTTTTCGTAACGGCGTGGTGGCAGCACGTTGGCCCTTTCGGGGCTTCAGTAAGCCCTTCTTGCCCGGGCCTTTGTTGGCGCCGTGAACCACCCCGCCTTTCGCGACAGGCCGGCAAAACTGATGTTTCAACTGCGGCTGTCCGGCAACAGGACCGAAGCAAGAATGCCGCGCCACATTAAGGAGCTGGGATCGAACTCAAACTGGGTCACCACCGCGCTCACGTGTTTCGACACTATCTGTGCAGCGGGTATTTCCGGAGTCGACGCTTGACCCGATTCCTGGACATCGGAAGCGCTCGAGCCGGCACCTGTCTAAAGTGAGTATTGACCTCCGCCGCTCCAGACTAGACTCAATTCGGTCAAATTGAGGGGGCAGGCGATGCGTAACCATGGCAAACGCTTCAAAGACCGAAATTGGCTTGGCGCGTTGGTCCTGCTGGTCAGCGGCGAGTTGGCCACTGCGGCCAGCATCACCGTCAACACCGCCACTGATGATTTCGGCAGTGTCACGACGAACTGTTCATTGCGCGAGGCGATCCAGACCGCCAACACCAATACAGATTTTGGCGGCTGCACCCACACCGGCATCTTCAACGCGGCCATCACCGACAACATTATCTTGCCCACCCTGGTATCTGGCGGCTTTACGCTCACCCGTGTGGGTACCGATGACAGCAACAATGCCGGCGACCTGGACATCGAAGGCCCGATGAGCATTCAGGGCGTGGATAGCATGAACTCAATCATCCGCACCGACACCGCGAACAACGACAACCAGCGTCATCGTCTAATGCATGTCATCAGCGGTACGGTCAACCTGCGCGATCTGACGCTGCGCGATGGAGTCGAGAGCGGCTCATCGGCTGGGGGCGGCCTGCGCAGTGAGCCAGCCAGCACCACCACGCTGTTGCGCGCGGTGGTCACCGCGAACCGCGCCGGTGGCAATGCCGGCGGCATTCTCAACCGCGGCACCATGACACTCAACCAAACTTTGGTCAGCAACAATTTCGCCGAAAACCCGTCGATTGGCGGGGGCGGCATCTTCAATTCACCTGATGCCAGCCTTACCCTCAACGACAGCCGCGTGCTCAACAACATCGCAGAAGTCGACGGCCCCAATACTGTTAGCGGTGGCGGCATCTACAGCGAAGGTGCACTGACCCTGGACAATACTGTGGTAGATGGCAATCTGGCCGATGGCCGCAACACGCTCGAAGACGGTATCGCGCAGGGAGGCGGAGTTTACGCGCACGCGGGCACCGTGAACCTCGTGCAAAGTTCAGTGACGAACAACGAAACGATTGGCACGGGAGCCAGAGGTGGGGGCATTGGCCTGAACAGCTTCGCAGTCGACGACGCTGGCTCGCTGATTGAGCAATCGGTCATTTCATTTAACCAGGCCCGCGGAACTGGGCCGGGCGGAGGTTTTGGCGGCGGGATGTTTTCCGGTGCATCGGTGGCAACGCCGACGTGGCAGTTGACGATTCAGGACTCTGTTATCAGCGGCAATGGGGTCAGCGATTCAACTTCGATTCGTGATAGTTCCGGAGGTGGACTATCGGGTTCGTACCGCATTTTGCGCAGCACTGTGGCCAATAACCAAGCGGAAGTCGGTGGAGGGATTGGCGTGGCTGTTTGCGAACTCATCAATTCTACGCTGGCGGGCAACAGTGCGACCCTAGATGGCGGTGGCGTCACATTGCGCGACACATCGGACACCTTGCGGATAAGAAGTTCCACGATCGTTGGTAATAGCGCAGGCAGGCGTGGCGGCGGCATTTTTGTTGGCGATGACAATGGAACTCCGCAGGGCGATGCCGAGATAGCCAACAGCGTTTCGGCGGGCAACACTGCCCAAACCGCTGGCCCTGACTGCTCCGGGCTAGTCGTTTCGCAGGGTCACAACCTGGTCCAGTCCGACGATGGCTGTGCCTTTGCTGGCGTTGCTTCCGACCAAATCGACGTACTTGCCAATCTGGGCCCAGCCCAGAACAACGGTGGCCCCACCGCAGGTTCCAGCCTCGGCGTCATCGCGGGCATGAGCACGCGCGAACCGCTGGAAGACAGCCCCTTGATTGATAGCGGTAATGCTGCTGGCTGTTCCGACGTTGACACCGTTGTGCTTGCAACGGATCAGATTGGCCGCCCCCGCGCCATCGACGGACCTGATGTCGGCACCTTGGCCACCTGCGACATCGGTGCGGTTGAATACACCGCGCCGGTGATCGTCGATCCGATCTTTGCCAATGGTTTTGAGTGATCGCGACGGCGGAAAATATGGCCCCGTTCGGTCTATCGAGCGGACGCCTCGACGGCTGCGATCTCAACAATGGCATTGGTGCGATCGCCGAAAATGAACAGTGCCGAAGGTCGCTCAGCGTGAAACGTTCCGCACACGCGGACCGAACGGATGGCTCCGTCCGTCGCGGTCCTTCAGTTCGCACAGCGAATGCTCTGTTACGACAACCAGGCTCGCGTGGACCGCTGCGACTTTACCCTCGCTTCTCTACGGCAAGTGGTCGCGTACTACCGGCGATTGCATACGTGTCACCGAACTTGAAGTGACCGCGAGGAAAAAATCACCGGTGGCAAGCGAGAGTGCGGCGCAGCGGCGTTCGTCTTCGTTGAGCGGGGGACCGAACAGCAACCGGGTTCGGCCGGAGGCCAGGTCCCAGAGCACGCGATCGAGTAGCGGGGTCAGCAGTTGATAGCACCAGTAGGTGCGTACCTTCAGCAGGTTGGCGTCTTGCACGTTCATCGGCACGGTTTGCCCGTCGACGGTGACGTTGCGACTCTGCGCGTTGCGCCACATCAGATTGTCGTTGGGAATCACTTGCTGCAAGCGCTCAGCGCTATCGCGCGTGGTGCGGATCATTTGCCGTTCGTCGAACGCCTCGAAGACGTTGCGCGATGGGCTGACAATACGTACACCGCCGACCAGCGTGGTGATGCGCAACCGAGCCTGGGCGTATGCTGCCGCGACGCCGACGGCGCTGCGGCGACGCAGGTATAGCGGCATCATGCCCTGGGCCAGGCCGTCCTGAATTCTTGGCAGCAGTGCATTGTTCAATGAGCCCTGCTGCGCCGCTTCAAACGTTGCTGCGTTCAGCAGTGCTTTGGTGCGGTACATCAACGCGATCTCGAAAATGCCAGCGAGCAGAAACGCAAAAACCGGCACCACGATGAGCAGTTCGACCAGGGACGCACCACTTTGCCGACGCCGCGAACGATTGGACGTGACCATTTAAGCTACCTCGCTGTAGTGGATTCCACGTTGACGCTTTCGATCAATCGCCGTTTGAACGCGGCCATACGCACTTTGGCCGGTTCATCGCTTATTTTGCCGTCGGCCTGATCGAGCGTGGCCACGGCCATCTCGACATAAGTTAACGACAGATTTTGCCAGCAGCGTGACTCGCCGGTTTCAAAGCGCAGGCATTGGCGATAGGCGTGAATCGCTGCTTCGAGCTGGTCATTGCGCAGTTGCACATTGCCCAGACGCATCCACGCATAGCCCGAAGCCGGCGAAGCCGCGAGCATTCGCCGATAAAGTTGT
Source organism: Lysobacterales bacterium (assembly GCA_031389245.1). Lineage (GTDB taxonomy): Bacteria > Pseudomonadota > Gammaproteobacteria > Xanthomonadales > Ahniellaceae > 0-14-3-00-62-12. Next base: position 4,231 of record JANMSL010000338.1, read on the forward strand.
TCGGCGTCGAGCAGTCGACCTTGCTCGTAGGCTTCGTCGGCCTGACGCTGCAGTTCAAACAGACCCGTTGTCTCGCGGCTGTCAGAACCGTTCATAGAGCGCGCATCTGAATCCGCTAAGCGCGCGCTGTTGCCAGCGCAACCACCCAGCATCATGCAGGTTGCGCCGCATAGAACGATCGGCAACCAAATTCTTGCGGCTCGGCTCATGCGCATGCTTCACTCCTGAATTCCAATGACTCCAACTCGCGCAAGCCCAAGCGGGCAATGGCGCCGCTGGCCAGTTCCAATACCGCATCGGCCTGCGGACACCAACGCGCCCGCATCGGCCGGACATGGGGGCACAGGCGCTGTATGCGGTGAGTGCGCAGGAACACGACGTCGATCGCATAACGCATGCCGAACATATGGATACTGTCGCAGCGATCGATCCACAAGCCCTCATCAGCCGTGAGCGCTGGTGCAGCGATCAGACCGCGCGCGCGCGCAAACAAACCCAGAGGTCGGCGTGCCCGGGACACCAGCACCGAACCGTCGCTGCGCAGCACGTGGCCTAACTCAGACTTCATATAGAAACTTCATGATGATGGGAAATGCGAGCACCAGAAATGTGGTGGGAAAAATAAACGCCACCAACGGGAAAATCAGCTTGACCGGCGCTTCCAGCGCGAGCTTTTCAGCGCGCTGAAAACGCTCGACGCGACGTTGGTCGGCCTGAATTCTCAGGGTTGGACCCAGGCTGGCGCCGGTGCGTTCGGCCTGAGCCAGCGCCGATGAAAACGAAGTAACTTCACGCACGTTGAGTCGATCGGCCATGGCACGGATAGAATCCATGCGTGACATGCCGGCTTTGACGTCGCGCATTACCTTTTGGAACTCGAGCCGAAGCGGACCCTCCGGCCCTTTTTCCACCGATTGCGCGATGGCGCCGGATAGGTTCATGCCAGCTTCTACCGCCATGGTAATGAAGTCGAGAAACGTCGGCAGTGCCCGTACAATTTGCTTCTCACGCGACTTGCGCAAATCGTTGAGCTTCATCAGCGGAAACATCCAGCCCATCAGCGCGGCGAGAATGACCCAAATCGGCTGTATCGATCCCAGCATCAGCCCGGTGAAGACCGCCAGGAGAATGAACGTGATCGCCGACACACCACGGGTCGCGATGAACTGCACTGGCGTCATCAGGTATTCGACGCCTGCCTTGCGCATGCGCAGACGCACTTGCTCGACTTGCTCTACCGGAAGGTAGTCACCGAACAACTGCACCAGCAGATTGACCATCGGCCAGATCAGGCGCATTGGCCCGGGCAGCGGATCCATATAACTGCGATCATCCGATCGGATGCTTTGTCTGATGTTGCGCACCGACACGATAAGGGCCACCACGGTGGCGGCAATCAAGGCGGCGATGATGAAGATCATGATCTGCATGCGCGTGTCCGGTC
>JANMSL010000538.1:0-11754 GCA_031389245.1 Lysobacterales bacterium
CACTTCTTCGGAGATCACGGTGCCGCCGGTGAGCACTGCCATGTCTTCCAGCATCGCCTTGCGACGATCTCCAAAGCCCGGCGCCTTGACGGCACAGACCTTGGCCACGCTCGTGGTCAACACCATCCGCGGTATCGTCAAGGTCTGTGCCGTCAAGGCGCCGGGCTTTGGAGATCGTCGCAAGGCGATGCTGGAAGACATGGCAGTGCTCACCGGCGGCACCGTGATCTCCGAAGAAGTGGGCCTGTCACTGGAGAAGGCGACGCTCAAGGATCTGGGCACCGCGAAGAAAGTGCAGATCACCAAAGAGAACAGCACGCTGATTGACGGCGCCGGCGACAAGAAAGCGATCGAAGGCCGCATCAAGCAGATCAAGGCTCAGATCGAAGAAACCACCAGCGACTACGACCGCGAGAAGTTGCAAGAGCGCGTCGCCAAGCTTGCCGGCGGTGTCGCCGTGATCAAGGTCGGTGCCGCTACCGAAGTCGAAATGAAAGAGAAGAAAGCCCGCGTCGAAGACGCCCTGCACGCCACGCGCGCAGCCGTTGAAGAGGGCGTGGTACCGGGCGGCGGCGTGGCCCTGATCCGTGCACTGGCTGGACTCGTTGGCCTCAAGGGCGACAACGAAGACCAGAACCACGGCATCAACATCGCCAAGCGCGCCATGGAAGCTCCGCTGCGTGAGATCGTTGCCAACTGCGGCGAAGAGCCCAGCGTCGTGTTGAACAAGGTCGCCCAGGGCACCGGCAACTACGGCTACAACGCTGCCACCGGCGAGTACGGCGATATGGTCGCGATGGGCATCCTCGATCCGACCAAGGTCACCCGCACCGCACTGCAGAACGCAGCGTCGATTGCCGGCCTGATGATCACCACCGAAGCGATGGTTGCCGAAGCCCCGAAAAAGGAATCTTCGGGCGGCGGCGGCGGTCACGATCATGGCGGCGGCGGAATGGGCGGTATGGACTTTTGATGTAGAGCGGGGCTTGCTCCGCTGCTCTTGCTTCAAGAAACCCCGCAGCAATGCGGGGTTTTTCTTGGTGCAGCCGGAAACACGGGAGACTGATGTCTGCCAGGTTGGAGCACTCGATAGAAAATTGAATCAACAAGCAGAGCGACGGCACCAGCGCCTGGTTGCCTTCACCACTCACGCCAACGGCAACAACTCGTAGGCCATCACGATGGCATCCTCGCGGCCCGTCTTGGACGGATAATATTTTGGTCGCCGACCGATCTCATTGAATCCGATGTCGTGGTAGAGCTTGATCGCGAACGGATTGCTCGGGCGCACTTCGAGGAAGATGCGCTGGGCGCGATACCAGCGTGCGACGTCCATGGCGCGGTTGATGAGTCGCCGGCCGTGGCCCTTGCCGTGTTCGTTCGGATCGACGCAGACATTGAGCACGTGTGCCTCGCCGGCGGCCACCGAAAGCATGAAATAGCCGGCGATGAACCCGCCCAGATCGAGCACGAAACCGTGGTACCCGGCTCGTAGGCAGTCACGAAAAATCTGCGGGGTCCACGGGAATTCGTAGGCGCGCAATTCGATGGCGATGACCTGATCGACGTCTGCTTCGCGCATCGGGCGCACACTGGGCAGACGATCCAACGCGGCTGCCATGGTTAGTAGCCCATTTCGCCAAGCCACGGAACCATCGAATCCGATGGCGCGAGCTTCGCGGCAAGGTGCAGGCTCGCGGCCGCACGAAAAGCGCCGCCGGCGGATGTGATCAGCAAAGGCGGGAAAGTGCGCGGATTCATGTCATGAGTTGTGCTTGGTCGCACTACTGGCCCTTGGCGGCCCTGAGCATTGGCTTGATGGACCACCACAGCGCGCGTCGCGCCGAAGCACTTTTCTGCAACACCGCCAACTCAGGCACGCGCACGCCAAGCACATCGGCCGGAAGCGTCGCATCGACACCCAGTTGCAGCGCAAACTTGGCAGTGCCGTGCGACACCGTGTCTGGCGTACACACCACGCAGCCAGGCAGGGTACGCATCAGCTGCCGGATCAATAGCGCATCGGCGTGCACGCGCTGCTCGAGAACCAGCAGCACCGAGTGCGTGCCGAGCAGCACTGACGGCTGATTGCGCGGAACCGATCGTGCGCTGACTGGCGCGCCCCGCGAGCGCACGGATTGGACAGCGGGGTGCGCACGTTCAGCCTGCGCTGCCGGCTCGGGCCGGGCGTGCGCCTGCGGTGTACGGACCGCCGCATCGGCAGCGTGCACCGGCGAAGCCCTGGGGATGACCACCGCCGGCATTGCCGCTCGCAACGGTTCGCTGCCTCGCCGTACCCAGACCTCGAAGCCCATCACCTGCAGCATGCGTTGGCGCTCGGTCTCGCTGAGCTGCGTGGCATGGCTCATGGCTGAACCTGTTGCAGATCAGTCCAGAATGCAGAAAAACACTGGTCAATCGCGGTTGCAAATGCGCGCACGGTGGATTGGATACTCTCGGTCTCGGCCGGCACCTCGGCAGCGTACTCGGACAACAACAGCGGCGCGTGCTGCGAACCGTGCTCGACGCGCAACTCCAGGCGCACTCCCGCCAGCCAGGCATCGCCCTGCTTGACCCGCTCGAATCGCAGGATACGCCCGGAAATGCGCAGGCTGTCGATCGAGGGCGGCAACCGGTCGGTAACCAGACGCGCGGCGCTGCGTGCGCGCAGGGTGTCGATCAGGCGACGCTGCAGCAGCTGCCCTGGCGGTTCATCCCAGAGCTGGTAGTGATAGGCCTTGATGCTGCCTTCGGACCGCTGTGCGTAAAGAATCGCCTGATCGTTATAGACACCATCAGCAATCAGCGAGTCAACAACGATCGGAATGCTGAAATGCTTTTTGTCGTCGACGGGTACACGTTCCACCGGTTTGAGCCGGTAGTAACCAACATCCGGCACCGGTGCGCCTGCACATGCAACGAGCAACAGGGCGAGCGCCACAGCCAGTACGGAGCGCAAACTCATCAGTCGTCCTCCACGATCACGTTGTCGGCTTTGGGCGTGAACAGCAATCGATTCGGGCTCTTGCGCACTTCACGGGTAAACTCGTTGAGGTTGCGGCTGGAGGATTCGAGATTGTGCGTTATGGCATCGATACGGCGCGCCAGTGACGCGGTGATCTGACTGAGGTCGATGACCGCCTCGCGGATTTCTGGCCGGACATCCGCCACGGTGCCGTGCAGCTCGTTGAGCAATGCGTCCAGACGCACGCGCGTCGCATCAAGCTCGACGGACATCGTGCGCGCATTTTGCGCAGTGCCCGCAAGATCGGCCAGGGTGGCGTCGATGAAGTCACGATTTTTGGTCGACAGGATGCGGTTGACAGAATCCGACGCAGTATTCAGTCCTTTCAACAGCGACTCTGCCTCGGCAAGCAGTGTCGGCGCGCTGGCATCCAGGTTCGCGGTAATCGATTCGACCCGCGTGCTCAGGTTCTCAATCAAAGGGCGCAGTCGATCGCGGGTCAGTATCGTAACTTCGCCAGCTAGGTCGTTGACGGCACCGAACAGGTCTTGCCCTTCCTCGCCTTTGAGCACCGCGCCGGGTTTGAGCAAAGTACTGCTGGAACCTTCGCGGATCGCGATTGCGACGTCGGCAAGCAGGCCGCTGGATGCAAGCTTGGCCACCGAATCAGCAGCCAGCGGCCAATCACGCCGCACCGCCAATTCGACCCGATAATGGGTTTTTCCGCCTTCGCGCAGTGGCTCGATAGCGGACACCTGGCCAATCCGAAAGCCTTCGTAGAAGACTGGCGCGCCGTAGCCGAGGCCGGTGACATTGCGATAGTCGGTGAAATAGCTGACCGAGGCACCGCCGCTGCCGGTGATGAAAAACAGCGCAGTCATCAGGATGGCCAGCGCCGCCAGCACCACGATTCCGACCAAGGTATAGTTGATATCGTCGCGTTTCATAAGTCCGCATTATGGCCGATGCGAGCGGCGAATGGGTTGCCGCTGACGCGAGGGGCTCACGCCGCTGCCATGGTTCTGATTGATATCGCAGGCTCGCACAGAGAGCGACGCCGCACGACGCGCTCGGTGCGTGCGGCAGCAAAAGGCGAACGTCGGGCTAGCCAATCTTGCCGGCAAGCACAAACACCGACATGGCCGCGAGCCAGACCACCAGCACGCGCCAGATCAAGGCCATCGCTTGTTGCATGGCGAGCATGGCGGTGTCATCGACAGCGCTTTCGGCATCCGATTCCGATTCCATATCCACGCTCGCGCGCGCGGCTGCGGTCATGTAGCCCGGTTCGGGTGAATACCATCCGGGCACACGCTGACCGTGGAAATCGCGCCAGGCAGCGGCTACCGAGTCGAAGTCCGCAGCGATGGCAAGCGCCAGTGTCATCAATTGCGCCGCCGGCCAGTTCATCATGCGATGCAGATACTGGGCCGCCTCGGCCTGCTCGTGAGAGAGGGCATCGCGGTAGGCGCGCGATCCGTCGGCCAGGCAAATCAGTCGATAGAGCAGAGCGCCGCTGGCGCCGAGCAGCAAGAACCAGAACAACACCCCGAACCAGCGAGAAAGCGCGGCTAAAAACACCTGATCGACAACTTGCGCGCTCTCCAGCTTGAGCGGCGGCACCGGCGGATCTTCAGGCAGTCGCTGCAGCGCGGCCAACCGAGACTCACGCTCGCTGGATGAATGTATCGCCTCAACTTCGATGTCCAGATCGCGGGGGCCCCAGCAGTAAAACAAAACTGCAGCGGCCAAGATGAAGCTGGGCAGCCCCCACCAAGATCCCAGCAAGGTCCACTGCAGCAGTCCCAACATAAGAACGGGCAGTCCTGCAGTCAATATCAGTGCGGTGCGCCAATGCCAGAACTGAGTACCGCCCAGTCGCTGCGCGCAACCGCGAACCCAGTGCTGGAACCAGGAATAGTCGCGTAGCCGCGCCAGATCGGGCATCGCATGTCCGAGCAGCAAGGCAAGCAAGGTGGCGAGCAGAACGGTGGCCATATTTCTCCATCGGCAATGGGTCACATTCTACGTTAGCTGGCGTTAAATCAGCGCATCAGGGCGCGACCCGCAGGGACGATCTCTTGGACGCTGCTACGACAGCGGCCCTGGTGACCGATCGAGGCGGTGCGCGTCATCGCTTGCAAGACAGCCCAACGGGTGCACAATCGCGGTCCGCAAAATGTGCCGGGAGATTGCCCTGTGTCGCAGAACCGCTGGATCAGAATTGAGCAGCTCTTCGCCGAGGCGCTGACGCAGCCAGCCATCGCCCGCGGCGCCTTCCTTGAGCGAAGTTGTGGTAGTGACACCGATCTGCGGCGCGAACTGGATGAGCTCTTGCGCTCGCACGATACCTCGGGGGTGTTGGATAGCGCGGTGCGTGCAGCGGATTGCGTCACCATGCAAGCCTCGCTGGCCGCCGGAACTCGCCTGGGTTCCTGGCGCATTGACACGTTGATTGGGCGCGGCGGCATGGGCGAGGTCTATGCGGCGGCAAGGGCCGATGCAGCGTTCGACCAACGCGCGGCGCTCAAGTTATTGCGCTACGAGGCCGCCGGCCAGATGGATCGCTTCCATGCCGAGCGTCGCATTCTGGCCAGGCTCGAGCACCCTGGCATCGCGCGATTGCTGGATGGCGGAATGACCGCGGATGGGCGTCCCTATACCGTAATGGAATACGTCGAGGGACATTCGTTGACCGACTACTGTCGGGTGCATTCATCGACGTTGCGCGAGCGGCTGGCGCTGTTTGCGCAAGTATGCGATGCCGTCGCTTTCGCCCACCGCAATCTGGTGATCCATCGTGACCTCAAGCCGGACAACATGCTGGTTGATGACCAGGGCACGGTGAAGCTGCTCGATTTTGGCATCGCCAAATTACTCGACGCGGCTGCTTCCGTGGGCGAGGGCGACAACACCATGGCCCCATTTACGCCCGACTATGCAGCGCCCGAGCAACTCACTGGACAGCCAGTGACCACTGCTACCGATATCTACGCGCTGGGCGTGTTGCTGTTTGAGTTGCTCAGCGCTGAGCGTCCGCTGCGTATGCGTGGGCTGCCTTCGACGCAGGCAATGCAACTCCTGCTGGATCGCACAGCGCCCTCATTGTTCCGGACCGCGAAGGCCAATTCCGCTGCGCCGATAGCAGCGCGTCTGTTGGCCGGTGATCTGGACGCAATCGTTGCCAAATGTCTGCGCAAAGAGCCGGCGCATCGCTACGAAACCGTCAACGCATTGAAGCGTGACCTCGAGTCTCATCTGCGCAACGAACCCGTGGCAGCGCGCGAAGGCGCACGGCTGTACGTGTTCGGGCGTTTGTTGCGCCGTTACCGTTGGGCCGTGGCCGGCGTCGCGCTGTTGATCGTAACGCTGGCTGCAGGACTGACCGGCACGATTTGGCAGGCGCAGCGTGCCCAGACGCAGGCTGTACGCGCCAATGCTGTGCGCGATTTTCTGGTCTCCCTGTTCGAAATCGCCGAAGCTGACAAGCCGCTCGACCTTCGACCGACAGTGGAAGAGATCGTCGAACAGGGCGGTGATCGGATACTGACGGATCGCGCAATGCCGCAGGAAATCAAGGCCGATCTGCTTGGCGTGCTATCGCGCGTCGCCTTGAGCATGGGTGCGCAAACGCAGGCGCAGGAACTGACCCAGGCTTTGCTGGTGTTGAGCGATCAACTCTACGAATCGTCCGACTCGCGTTGGATCAGCGCCAGGCATTTGCGCGCGCTGTCCCGGATTGACCGCGCCGAGTTCGCGGAGGCGACCACGTTGCTGGAGCCGCTGCAGGACGACTTGCTGCGGCGTGGCGACACGCTGGGAGTGGAAGCGTTGCTCACCTTGGCCCGTGCCATGTCTGAACAAGGCGGACGCGTCGATCAGGCGCTGGTCCTGCAGCGAGAGATAACTGCGTTGGCGATGAAGGATGCCCATGCCCATCCGCGTAGCGCGCTGCAGGCAATGATCGCCGAAGCCAATCATTTCGGGGGACTGCATCGATACAAGGAGAGTCTGGAGCGCAGCGAACGTGCGTTGACGTTCTGGAAATCGCGGGCCTTGCCACTGAGCAGTGAGGTGCTATGGCTGCATGCCAGCATTGGCAATTCCGCCAGCGCACTTGGTGATGCGGTGCGGGGCGAGGCGGCCTACCGCGACGCGATCGCCTTGTCGGAGCGACTGTATAAACGGCCGCACCAGGCCACGGCCTGGTTTGTCGGTCTGCTCGGTAGTTACCTGGTGGCACTGGGACGCTACGACGAAGCCGAGTCCTATGTGCAGCGTGGCCTGGCCATGCGCCGTGATTTGCTCGGAGACGCCCACCCGGACACCCTGTTCGCGATCGCGGCGCTGGCCCGGCTGCGTGGCTCCCAGACTCGAACCGATGAGGCGCTGACGGTGTTGTCCGAAGGCGTGTCCATCTGCGAAAAGACCGGGTTGCAGCATCAAGCGTGCGTGCGACTGCTGCAGACCCGCGGTCAGGTGCACGCGATGAGAGCAGAATTCGACGCGGCCCAGATCGACCTCAATGCGGCGATCACCTTGCAGCGACAGATATCCGGCGAGGATGGCGCGATGGTGGCAACTCAGTTCGGGGCGCTCTCCGCAATGCAGCGCCTGGGAGGCCGCTACGAGGAAGCGATCGTCACCGCCGAACATGCCCTCGCCTTGTTCGAAAAGGCCGGTGGTGGCTATTTTGGCGAAGTTGCTGACGCAAGGTATCAACGCGCCCGGGCCAACTTTGAACTCGGCAAGCACCAGCTCGCTCTGGATGAAATCACCGAGGTGGAGGCACTGTACTCGAAGCAGTCTCCGGATGACTTCATTATTCGCATCCGCATGTTGAGCCTGAAAGCGCGTGCGCTGTCGCGATTGAACCGCGCAGAAGAGGCTCGGCAAACCGCGGCGGCGGCCCTGAAACTGGTCGACAAAGCGCAAAGTGTGGACCCGAAGATGATCGCCGGACTCAAGCTATTGGCCGCGAATGGCGAAGGCTACTGAGTTGCGGCAGTTCGATCAGAGTTCTTGCGACTAACGGTGCGCTTGATGATTTTGCACAGCCCATTGCGCCTTCGCGAAAAATCGCGCGCCAGTGAAAAATCGGACGCGCGATGGCTCAGCCTCGCATCCCCGGCTGCCGCTCGCCCCCGTGCGACCAGTGCTGGGATCCCGCTCTGCCGGCCGTTCGTCTCGCAAGATGCCTGGGCATCGCCCTACCCGCCTCACCGGCCATCGTCCGCCAATTCCCGATGCAGCCAGGCGCGCGCCAGGGTCCAGTCGCGACGCACCGTGCGCTCTGAAATATCAAGAGCCAGCGCCGTCTCGGCCTCATCATATCCAGCGAAGTAACGGCACTCGACAACCTGCGCCAGCCGCAGCGAAGTGCGCGCAAGCTGGCCTAACGCGTCATTCAGCGCCAGCATCGTGGCGTCGTCTTCGATCGCCACTTCCAGCGCGTCGGTCAATGGCAACGGGACCACTCCGTCGCCACGCTTACCGGCAAGCCTGGCCACCGCATGATTGACCAAGGCATGGCGCATCGCCAACGCCGCGGCACGCAGGAAATGCGCATCGGTGTTCCAGTTTTTGGTTCCGCGCAATTTCAGGTACGCCTCATTGACCAATGCCGTAGTCTGCAGCGTCGCACCGGCACCGACACGACTACGCTCGCGGTGCGCCATGCGTTTGAGATCGTCGTAAAACAGGGGCATCAGCTGATCCGCCAGCGCGTTGACCTCTTTCGGCAACGCTGCGTCCCAGCCTGCACTGGCGTCGGTCGGAAATACGCGGTCGGTATCACTCATGGCTTAATCATAACTGCCATCGGACGAGTGGTGGCCGTTTCGACCAGCGAGCACGGGCGCGGCGACACCAGGGCAAGGCCCACCCAGGCATGAATGTCCACTTCGCGGTGCGATCCCGTCGCAATGATCTTGGCCGTTTCCAACGCCATTTCCTGTTTGCCTCTTTGACAGACCTGATCGGAATAACGATCAAGGGTGGTGAATTCCCACATCGCCGACATAAAAGAACGGCCCCCCTCAACGGAGCAGCGACAGTGGGAAAACAATGGATTCTCCATCCTTTTTCAGTAGCGCGCGCCATGCTGGTGATGCTCGCTTCAGTACCAATCGCCTCTCCCTGCCTGGCCCAGAATCCGAATGATGGATTTGATCCGAATTCCAATGGCGTTGTCTACGCGCTGGCGGTGCAAGCCGACGGCAAGATTCTGGTCGGAGGTGATTTCACCCTGATCAGTGGGCAGGCCCACACTAACCTGGTGCGGCTGAATGCTGATGGCAGTATCGACACCGGCTTCAGCACGCCAGTCGATGGCGACGTTTTCGCCATCGCGTTGCAAGCCGACGGCGGCACCGTCATCGGTGGTTCGTTCACGCAAGTTGGCGCGAGCGCACGTAACAACATCGCACGCCTGAACCCCGATGGCAGCGTAGATACGCTGTTCAATCCCGGCGCGAGCAGTTTCGTCTCGGCGCTGGCCGCACAACCCGATGGAAAAGTGCTTGTCGGTGGCTTGTTCAGCATGATTGGCGGGCAGCTGCGTAATAGCATCGCCCGCCTCAACGCCAATGGCAGCGTCGACACCAGTTTCAATCCCGGTGCGAATAATCAAATCACTGCGTTGTCGCTGCAGACCGATGGGAAAGTCCTGGTCGGAGGTGTCTTTACCCAGATCGGCGGGCAGCCTCGCACCGGAATCGCACGCCTGAGCGCCAACGGCAGTTTGGATAGCACATTCAATCCCGGTGCCAACGAGGGGGTGTTCGCAGTGGCGCAGCTGCCGGATGGAAAGATTCTGGTTGGTGGTGTATTTACCCTGATCGGCGGGCTACCGCGCAACAATCTCGCGCGTTTGAACACCAATGGAATCGCCGATGCCGCATTTGATCCCGATCCAAACGGTGGCATCTACGCACTGGCAGTACAGCCCGACGGCAAAGCCATTGCCGTAGGAAATTTCATCGCGATTGGTGGCCATTTTCTTGACGGCATCTCGCGGCTGAACGCTGACGGCAGTGTCGACGCCGAATTTGACTCAGGTGCGAATGGTGCCGTCTATGCACTGGCACTGCAGTCTGACGGCAAGGCCCTCATTGCTGGCGCGTTCACCACGGTCGGTGGGCAGCAGCGCAATCGAATCGCGCGACTGGCCAGCGATGGCAAGGTCGACACAACACTCAATCCCGGTTCCGACAACAGCGTCTCAGCGCTCGCCTTGCAGCCCGATGGAAAAATTCTCATGGGAGGCGCATTCTTTCAAATCGGCGGACTGCCGCGTGACCGCCTCGCACGTCTGAGCAGTGACGGAATTGTCGATGCCACATTTGCCCCCAGTGCCAACGGCGACATCGCGGCGCTGGCCGTTCAGCCGGATGGCAAAGTGCTTGTCGGCGGTGATTTCACCGAGATCAACGCGCAGTCCCACTACAATATCGCGCGCCTGGACTTCAGTGGCAGCATCGACAACGCGTTCAATACCGCTGTAAACGAGCGCGTACTGGCGCTGGCGTTGCAGCCCGATGGAAAAATCCTGGTGGCTGGTACCTTCACCCTGGTCGACGCCCAGGCGCGCAATTTCCTTGCTCGCCTGAACACTGACGGTAGCGTGGACACCTTGTTCAATCCAAACGCGGACAGCGTCGTCGCGGCAATGGCCGTGCAGCCCGACGGCAAGATTATCGTCGGTGGGCTGTTTACGATGATCGGCGGACAGCCGAGAAGCCGGATCGCGCGACTGAACGCTGATGGCAGCATCGATCCCGCGTTCAATCCAGGCGCCGACCTCGAGGTGATTGCACTGGCACTGCAACCCGATGGAAAAATACTCGTTGGCGGCGGTTTCAGCATGATCGGCGGACAGCCGCGCAACGGTATAGCGCGGCTGCATATCGACGGCAGCATCGACAGCGCGTTCAACCCGAATGCCAACGGTGATGTAGCGACCGTGGCACTGCAGTTGGACGGAAAAATCACCTTGGGCGGCAGCTTCACCATGATCACTGGGCAGTTGCGGGCTTTTATCGCTCGGCTCCACGCCGATGGCAGCCTCGACACTGCTTTTGTCGCCCACGCCACCGGATTGGTCAACGCGCTGGCCATTCAGCCCGACGGCAAAACCCTCGTCGGCGGAGCATTCACGATGATCGCTGGACAGTCACGCGACCGGGTCGCGCGATTGAGTCAGCCGCAGGCGGCGTTGCAGTCGCTGGAACTCACAGTGGGTGCCAGCGACAGCGTCGTGCGCTGGCTTCGTTCGGGTACAGGAGCGGAATTATCTTCGCCGCCGCAGCTACTGTTTTCTTTGAATGGCAGCGTGTTTGCTCCGATCGGGGCCATGCAGCGCATCAGCGGTGGCTGGCAGTACGCAGGCTGGGTTCCGCCCGTCAATCAGCAGTTCTATCTGCGCGCGCGCGGTCGAACCAGTTCAGGTTTGATCAACGGCTCCAGCGGCCTGATCGAAAGCACACGCCAGTTTTATCTGGACAAGATGTTCGCCAGCGGGTTCGAATGACGTCACGCAGGTGGAGGCGGCGTCCCACTGCGATTCCTGTGATATACCCGGTTCAGCAGTTGGTAGTCGCGGCTGAAAGCCGCTCCTAAAAGTCAACCACACTTTTGTCCACTGTGTGCATCCGGAGAAGTATCTGTGCAGCACGAACTCTGGACTCGCCTGGAACAGCTTTTCGCCGAAGTCACAGCCCAGCAACCCGTCGATCGCGACGCATTCCTCGCACGCAGTTGTGGCGGCGACACCGAGTTGCGCCGCGAGC